>JAGPBG010000295.1 GCA_018063485.1 Cypionkella sp. | reverse complement strand
GCGCTGGATGTTCCCACCGAAGATCCCCCTGCCGCCGCCATGGCTCCCACCGTTACCGCCCCGGTGATCGACGATAATCTGCCGCCACCACTGTCCCAGGCAGCCCTCGCAGCTTTTTCCAGCCGCCGCGGCGCGGTCCCCGAGGCCGCTCTTCCCAAATTGGGCGGTCTCAAACGCCCGGCAGTGCTGGGGCCCACACCACCAAAACCCTCGACGCCCCCTCCTGTCGTCGAGCGGCCTTTTGCAGCCAAGACCGCTCCGCAGCCGGCAGCCGAGCCACCAATTCTGCCCCGGCAGCAATCTGCTGGCGCCCTCAATCCTGTCATTCCTGAAAAGCCACTTGCCAACGGCAGGGCAACCAAGCCGTTGCGAGGGCTTGGCGCTCTGGTTACCGCCCCTGGCATTGCGGGCAACACAGACCGCAAAGCCGCCGATCCGGTTTCGGCAGCCTCGTCTTTGGCACCCGCCAAAAAGCCCACCATTGCCAAGAAACCGGCGCTGGCCAATCCCGCAGCTCGGCGCGGCAAGCCCCGCTATCTTGGCCTGATCCTGACCGGACTTCTGCTTTTGATACTGGCGGTGATCGCCGCCTGGTCCTCCTATTCGCTGGTCGTCTTCAACGGGGGCACATCCGCCACCGAAACCGCGAGTCTTGGCCCGGATGCAGCTCCGCCTGACACTGGCACCGACATCCCTGCGCCCGAGGATGAAATGGCGGCGGATATGCAAGATCCAGATCAACTGGCTGCGGATTCGGCCGCGCAAAATCAGGCCGAAGCCGACCAGATCCCGGTGGATCAAACCAGTGCAGACCCATCAGCCGCCCTTTTGCACGCCGATGCCGCCACGCTGGAATCAGCACCGCAGCCTTCCACCGAAGCCGCAACCGATCCCGTATCCGCCAGTTCCGCCCCGCTGGCGACGGATGCTCAGGGCGAAATCATCCTTGCGACAATGGACGCGCCTCCGGTAGCCCCCGATCCGCTGGCCCTGCCGCAACCTGACGCGCGCGGCGATCCGCTGCCCGCCAGCCAACCCGCGCCGCCGCCCTATGGCACCACCTATGAATTTGACGCCGAAGGTCAGATCCTCGCCACGCCCGAGGGAATCGTCACTCCCGAGGGTGTTCGCCTTGTGGCCGGTCCGCCGCCGCTGCTGCCGCCCGAACGCCCCGCTGGCCTTGCGCCGCTCGCCGTCGAAACGCCGCCAAATCCCGATTCAGCAACACCATCCGCAACCGATACGCCCACGTTTCCCGTTGATCCTGCGCTTTCCGGCTTTCGACCCAAACTTCGCCCCGAAGGGCTGAAGGCTGAGAATGAGGCAACTTTTGCCCCTGAAAGCGGCACCCGTGTAGCAAGCCTGCGCCCACGCGCCCGCCCCGCAGCCATTCTGGCCGCAGGCGAGGCCGCACGGCAAGCCAGCGCCGAAGCCTCGCTTGCCGCTCAGGCCACGCTTGCTGCCCAAGCCGCAGTCCAGACCGAGCCGGTGCCATCCAGCCAACTTGCCGTCGCGATTTCCCGCAGGCCCGAGCCGCGCCCACGTGATCTGTCGCGTTCCGTCGAGGCCGCCGTCGCCGCCGCCGTGCGCACACCCACACCAAAAGCCCAACAACCAGCCGACACTGCTCAAGGCAATAGCGCTCCGGAAGCCGATAACGAGCCCGAAGTGGCCTCTGCCGCCCCCAAAATTCCGACCAAGGCCTCGGTGGCCAAACAGGCCACCTTTGCCAATGCCATCAACCTGTCCAAGATCAACCTGATCGGCGTCTACGGCACCCAATCCAACCGCTACGCCCTGGTGCGTCAGGCCAACGGCCGCTACAAGAAGGTCAAGGTTGGTGACAATCTTGATGGAGGGCGCGTAGCTGCCATCACGGCCAGCGAAATCCGCTATCAGAAAGGGTCGAAAATGTTGACCCTCGCCCTGCCGAAAAGCTGACAACAAGCGCGAATTTCAAACCGACGGTCACGCAAAGATTACGCATCTGTCACAAAAATTTACCCGATGATGGCTTGATTCCACTTGTTTCATGCATGATACCCGCAGACATGCAGCAATTTACGCAAGAAACCCGCATGTTAGATGCCATAGACTCCCGGCTTTTGGCCGAAATCCAGCAAAATGCCATGCTCACGGCGCAGGACTTGGGCGAAAGGCTGAATCTGTCGCCCAGCCAGGCCGCCCGTCGCCGCCAGCGGCTGGAGACAGAAGGCTATGTAACCGGCTATAATGCTCGGCTGAATGCTGGCCGGATAGGTCTGTCACTTCAGGCCTTCGTGCAGGTGCAGCTTTCTGGCCAGACACCGCAGATCCTCAACAGCTTCGCGGAACTGATCACCCAATGCCCTAATATTATCGCCGCCTGGACCATGACGGGCGATGCCGATTGTGTCTTGCGACTGGCCTGCTGTGACTTGCCAGACCTGAATCGGATCCTCCATGAGGTGTTGTTGGCCCATCCATCGGTGAACCGGGTCCACAGCCAGATCGTGTTGGATCAATTCAAAGCCGATGCAGCGCTGCCGATTTGTCCGCTCCCCTTGCCCGCCCAAGCGGCTACCTGAACCGAACGCCCCTTTTCGAAAGATCTGAATGGAAAACTTCCTGTTGCAAGCCTCGATCTACCTTGGCACCGCCGTTCTCGTGGTGCCATTGGCCGTGCGACTGGGGTTGGGGTCGGTGCTGGGCTATCTGGCGGCAGGTATCTTGATGGGTCCGGTGCTGGGGCTTGCCGGGGCTGAAACCGCCGATCTGCAACATTTTGCCGAATTTGGCGTTGTGCTGATGCTGTTTCTGATCGGGTTGGAACTGGAACCCAAGGCGCTTTGGGACATGCGCCACAAACTCCTGGGAATGGGCGGCGCACAGGTGGCGCTGACCACGTTGGGGGTAGCATTCTTCCTGATCTGGCTGGGTCATACCTGGACCATGGCATTGACTGTGGGGATGCTCACCTCGCTTTCCTCGACTGCTATCGTGCTGCAAACCCTGAGCGAAAAGAACCTGATGCGCACACCAGGGGGCCGGTCGGCCTTTTCGGTGCTGTTGACCCAAGACATCGCGGTGATACCGATGCTGGCGCTGATCCCGCTGATGGCCAGCACCGCCATCCTTGGACCAACCTCGGATCAATTCGGCATCACCAATGAGACTGCGCAAAAGGCCGTGGAAGGCGCAGCAGAACCCCTTGTCACCATCGTGCAATCGCTGCCCGGTTGGGCGGCGGGTTTGCTGACGCTGACCATCGTGGCGGGCATCGTGTTGGCAGGAAACTACCTCAGCCGCCCGGTGTTTCGCTTTGTCCACGCGGCCAAACTGCCCGAGATGTCGACCTTCATCTCGCTTTTGCTGGTACTGGGCATCGCCTTCTTGATGATCCTGGTCGGCCTTTCCCCCGCACTTGGCACCTTTGTTGCCGGGGTGGTTCTGGCCAACTCGGAATTTCGCCACCAGCTTGAGGCCGATCTGAAACCCTTCAAGGGCCTGCTTTTGGGTCTTTTCTTCATGACCGTCGGTGTCGGCATCAACTTTCATATGTTCCTGCGCGAGCCGATGACGGTGCTGGGGCTGACACTGGGCCTGATGTTGCTCAAGGCCGCGGTCTTGCTGATGATCGGCTTTGCCTTTCGCTTGCGCCGCCAAGACCGCTGGCTTTTCGCCCTCAGCCTCGCCCAAGGCGGTGAATTCGGCTTTCTGATTGTGTCTTTTGCCCGCAGCGAAGGTGTTCTCGCGCTTGCGGCCGGGCAAATGGCGCTTTTGGTGATCAGTCTCTCAATGCTGCTGACCCCGCTTTTGTTCATCGCCTATGACCAGCTTTCCCGCCGTCTCGCGGCACGGATACCCGAACGCGCCCCTGACGAGATC
>JAGPBG010000294.1 GCA_018063485.1 Cypionkella sp. | reverse complement strand
CCCATACCCAGGATGCAACACCCCTCACTCTGGGACAGGAGTTTTCCGGTTATGCCGCGCAGGTCGCCAAGGGCATCGCCCGCGTCAAGATGTGCCTGCCCGACATTTATGAGCTGGCCCAAGGCGGCACCGCCGTCGGCACCGGCCTGAACACCCGCGTCGGCTGGGATATCCGCGTGGCCGCTCAGATCGCCGAAATCACCGCTCTGCCTTTCGTCACCGCCCCGAATAAATTCGAGGCTTTGGCCGCGCATGACGCCATGGTGATGTTCTCGGGCGCGTTGAAAACCGTCGCCGCGAGCCTGTTCAAGATCGCCAACGACCTGCGCCTGCTGGGCTCTGGCCCGCGCTCGGGCCTTGGCGAGCTGATCCTGCCGGAAAATGAACCTGGCTCGTCGATCATGCCGGGCAAGGTCAACCCGACCCAGGCCGAGGCGTTGACGATGGTTTGCGCGCAGGTGATGGGCAATGATGCCGCCGTGGGTTTTGCCGGATCGCAGGGGCATTTCGAGTTGAACGTCTACAACCCGATGATGTCCTATAACGTCTTGCAATCCATGCAACTTTTGGGTGATGCTGCGGGCAGCTTTACCGACAACATGGTCGTCGGCACCCAGGCCAATATACCCCGCATCGACAAGCTGATGAAGGAATCGCTGATGCTGGTGACGGCCTTGGCCCCCACCATCGGTTATGATGCCGCCACCAAAGTTGCCAAAACCGCGCATAAAAACGGCACCACCCTGCGCGAAGAGGCCATCGCCTTGGGCTATGTCGACGGCGAAACCTTTGATCGCGTGGTGCGCCCCGAAGATATGGTGGGGCCAAAAGGCTGATGGCCGAGATCGTCAACCTGCGCGCTGTGCGAAAGGCCAAGGAACGGGCCGCAACCCGCGCGCAGGCCGATGCCAATACGGTGAAATTCGGCCGCCGCAAGGGGGACAAAGCGCGGGAAGAGGCGCGCAAGGCCAAGGAAACCCGCGAGTTTGACGGGCACGCGCGCGAATGAGCGGGCGGCCCGTCAAACACTCGCTCACCCTAAAGGGCCACCGAACCTCGGTGTCCCTTGAAGCCGCTTTTTGGCAAGCCTTTCAAGACATTGCCGCCACCCGAGGGATACCGTTGAACGCACTCGCCGCCGAGATTGATGCCGAACGTGAGGCCGATATCGGCCTTGCCTCGGCCATTCGCGTCTATATCCTGAACCAACTTAGCGCCGCGACACCTGCAACCTGATCCCATCGCGCGCCCGCACGGTCAAATGCGCCACCGGCACCGGAGGCTCGCCGACAGGCTCGAACCGCAACGCTCGCGCCAGCATTCCCAACAGCAACACCCCTTCCACCATCGCAAACCCGGCACCGGTGCAAACCCGTGGCCCTGCCGAAAACGGCATATAGGCATCGCGGGCGCAGGCCCGGTTTGCCTCGGTTTTCCAGCGGTCAGGATCAAATTCGTCGGGCCGCTCCCAAATCCGTTCATGCCGGTGCAAATGCCACGGGCTCAGCACCACCTGCGCACCGGGGGCGACTTTGCGGCCCCGGAAATCCTCGGGGCAAGTATTTTCGCGCACCAGCATCGGCACCGGCGGATAAAGCCGCAGCACCTCACGAAACACATCGCGGGTATAGCGCAGCTTGGTCACCGCCGAAAACTCGGGCGCATCGCCCATGGACGCCGCCTCAGCCGCCACTTTTTCCTGCACCTCGGGATATAGCGCCAGCATCAGCAGAGCCCAGGCCAGCGCCGAGGCGCTGGTTTCATGCCCGGCCAAAAAGAAAATCGCAACCTGATCAACCATTTCGGCGGTTTCGAACCGTTCACCGGTCACGGGATCAGCCGTTACCATGATCTTGGTCGCCAGATCATCGGGCGCAGTTCCCGCCGCAATCGCCGTCGCACGGTCCGCTGTCAACTGCGCGATCAGTCCACGGATCACCGCCGCCGAACGTTTGGTCGCACCTTTGTGAAAGCGCGGAAACCAGCGCGGCAAGGGCAGAAAGGCCGCGATATTCAGCAGAGGCTGCGTGCGCTGATAGGTACGAAATTCGGCAAACACCGCGCCCGCCACTTCATTCTCGATCGGAATCGAAAACAGCGTACGGAAAATCACATCCGCCGCCGCATGGCTCATTTCCTCTTCCACCTCGACCACGCCTTCAGGCATCCGCGCCACCGCCGCCTGCCCCGCTGCCAGCATTGCCGGAAAGGTATCGCGCAGCCGCCCGCCCTCAAACGCCGGATCAATGATCCGCCGCTGCCGCTTCCACACCTCGCCATTGGTCACGAAAACCGAATTGCCCAAGAGCGGATTCAGCCCCTCACGGATGCGGTTCGATTTGGGGAAATCATCGGGCCGTTCGATCAAGACCCGGTTCACCAGCGCCGGATCGTTGCACATATAAGAGCGAAAGAACGGCGTCTTGAATTCGGCCATCCAGGCCCGATACAGCCGCGCCGGCTGCGCCGACAGGATATCGGCGCGAAACAGCCGCAAGTAGTGCAGCAAAGACACGCGATCAGGCCGGGGGGTGGGTTTTGGAGGGGTCATGCCATCGTTCTATAGCCAGAGGCCGCGCGCTCTATCCGGCTTTTTGACGCAGTGCGACCTTTGTAGCGCTCGGCCAATGTCAGCCCGCCCGCCGTGATGCGGAAATAATCATAATCTCCGGGGCGATCAAAAGCGCAAAGATATTGAAAATGCAGCCGAAAAAACCGCCAGCGCAGCTCTTTCCAGCGCTCCGGGCTCAGGGTTTGCGAAAAGGCTGCCGAAATCACCAGCGGCCATTTCTTATCCTTGGGTGACACGCCCGTCACCGCAACCGGATCGCACAAAGCAAAAGCGCAGCCATCGCCGGGGGCGGTCACATCCACCCAGGTCAGCTCGTGGCGCGCCGAAAGGAAGTGCAGATCGGCGCGCAACCGCCGCGCCTCGGGCAAGAATGACACCATCGGCACCACCTGGCCCAGCGACAGGAACGACAGCACCGGGCGCTTTTCGGGCAGCTCAGCCCGGATCAGATCGGACAGGATCGACACCGCCAGATGCGCGCCCGACGAATGGCCAACCACCAGCACCTCATCGAAATCGCCCGCCATCGCCTCGGCAATTGACGCGCGGAATCCGGCCATCCGCGCCTCCAATTCGGGCGGATTGGCCCCGTTTGCTTGCGCCGAATAGGCATAGTCATGCATCAGATAATAGGCCAATACCTTGTTATCCCACCGCTTGAACGCCGCCAGCATTGCCCAGATCACCCCAAAGGCCGCCAGCCCTCCCAGCAGCGGATGCAGCAACCCCACCACCACCCCAACGCCCCAGCCCGCAAGACAGGCAACAAGCAATTGCACCAGCAAAAACGCTATCGGATAAAGCGCCGCAATCATCGGCCCCTTGCGCAGCCCCGCCAATCGATACAGCGCGCCAGAGCCAATATAGGCCCAAGCCGTGCGCGCCAGTTGCACATAGGTGCCTGAAATGCCGCGCTCCATCGACACTTTCACGATATCGGACCAGACCAGCACCTCAAAATCCACCTCGGCGGCGGTGTCATCAATCATGCCGCTTACATGCCAACCATAGGGGCCTTTGACGGTTTTCGGTTTCAGACCAATCTGATAGCCGGAAATCACCGCCTGTGCCTTGCTTTCCGTTCGATACAGCTCACGATACCGGCGCGGGTGGATCGGGTCATAGCCCGGAATATAGAAAACCCTGCGGCGAAAGCCGGTGCGGGTAGTCTGATCAGGCAAAATATCCGGCATCGCATTCTCCTGCCGCAAGTTTCACCGAAGAATCTGGCATTTTAGGGAGAGAACCTAGCCCAGACCGGCCAAAAACGGCACATTTTCCAATATCCAGTAGGAA
>JAGPBG010000293.1 GCA_018063485.1 Cypionkella sp. | reverse complement strand
CCTCATAGTCGACGGCGCCGAGGTTTTCCGACTGCGGTTTGAGCGCAAAATACAGGTCGGCAAGCGGTTGGGTGCCGTGATTGACGACAATCTGGTCATAGGTTTGGGTCTTGGCCATTTTCAGATAGTCCGACCCGATCGTCGCCTTTAACTGGTTGCCTTCCCGCTCTACCCCGTTCAGCCGATGGGTGACGGTAAAAGTGGTGTCGCGGTCTTGCAGCGCGCGCATATAGGGGACAAGGTTCATCGCCATGACTTCTGGCGCAAAGCTGCGGTCTGAGGTCATCACCTCAACATGAGAGCCAGATTCGGCGATGAGTTGGGCGGCTTGCAGCGCGGTGTGATCGCCAGCGTCGTCGAAGATCAGCACGTTGGTGCCGGGTTTGGTATCACCTGAAAGGATATCCCAAGCCGAAATGGTCAAATCATTGCCAAAGGCAAGGATGTCTTTCTCGGGCATCCCGCCAGTTGCCACAATCACCACATCCGGGTTCAGCGCCAATACATCCGGGGCTTCGGCCCAGGTGTTGAAGCGGAATTCGACCCCACGGGCGGCGCATTGGGACATGCGCCAGTCGATAATGCCAATCATCTCGGCGCGGCGTTTGGTTTGTGAGGTGAGCAACACCTGACCGCCGGGTTTGGCTGCGGCCTCGAACACGGTGACATGGTGGCCGCGTTCGGCGGCGACGCGGGCGGCCTCAAGCCCCGCAGGCCCGGCGCCGACGATCACGATACGACGTTTGGTGGTGGCGGGGGTGATTTCGTGGGGCATGGTTTCCTCGCGGCCCGTAGCGGGGTTATGGATGCACAGCGCCATGCCGCCCTGGTAGATGCGATCAAGGCAGTAGGTGGCTCCGACACAGGGGCGGATATCCTCTTCGCGGCCTTCGATGATTTTGCGGACCACATGCGGATCAGCCATATGAGCGCGGGTCATGCCGACCATATCAAGCTGGCCCGACTGGATGGCATAGCGGGCGGTGGCGACATCGGGAATGCGGGCGGCGTGGAAGGTGGGCATGCCAACCTCGGCCCGGATGCGACCGGCAAAACCAAGGTGCGGTGCAGACTTCATGCCCTGAATGGGAATCAGATCGGTCATCGCCGGGTCGGTATGGATGCGGCCCTTGACGATGTTGAGAAAGTCGACATTGCCGCTATCGCGGAACATCTTGCCGATGGCCACGCCCTCTTCGGCAGTAGTGCCGCCTTCGTCGGCTTCATCTGCTGTGTAGCGCACGCCAATCAGGAAATTCGGGCCGACGCGCTTGCGACAGGCCTCGATCACCTCCATTGAAAACCGCATCCGATTTACAAGGCTGCCGCCATAGGGAGGGTCAAGCGAGTTGGTGAGTGGTGAAATGAATTGATCCATCAGATGGCCGTAACATTCCAGCTCGATCCCATCGAGACCGGCCTCTTTCATCCGCTCGGCAGCATCGGCGTAATCGGCGATGATGCGGGTGATGTCCCAATCTTCGATCACTTTGGGGAAGGCGCGGTGCGCGGGTTCGCGGCTGGCAGATGAGGAAACGGTGGGCAACCAATCACCCTTGTCCCAACGGGTGCGGCGGCCAAGATGGGTGAGCTGGATCATCACCGCTGCACCGGCCTCATGGCAATCATCGGTAAGGCGCTTCATCCAGCCCACAACCTCATCCTTGTAGGCGAGGATGTTGTTGAACACCGGCGGGCTGTCTTTGGACACTGCCGCCGAGCCTGCTGTCATGGTCAGGGCAACCCCGGCCTTGGCGCGCTCCAGATGATACAGGCGGTAGCGGTCCTTGGGCATCCCGTCTTCGGGATAGGCGGGTTCGTGACTTGTCGTCATGATCCGGTTGCGCAGGGTCAGGTGCTTTAGCTGATAGGGTTGCAGCAAGGGATCGTTCGACATGATGGGGCTCCGATGTTTTGGGGCAGAGTATTGGCCTGCCCGATCCTGTCAAACAAAAAACCGACACCTATGTCGATTTTTGCGTCGCTTTGATTGCGCGATTGGAGGTCACGCCCTATTGTCGCGCGATGGAGGATCAAAATCAGTCAGATCGAGGATGGCGCGGCTCGGCTGAAGGCTGGTTGGATGCTGCCTATGATTTGCTGGTTGAAGGTGGGGTCGAGGCCGTCAAGATCATGCCGATTGCCGTGCGGCTTGGCCTGTCGCGTACCAGCTTTTACCATCATTTCGCCGATCGAGAGGCCCTGCTAAGCGGGTTGATCCACCGTTGGCAAAGCCGAAACACCGCCAATCTGATTGCGCAGACCCAAGTGAACGCAACCACGATTTCCGAGGCCATGCTGCATGTGATCGACTGCTGGATTACGCCTGATCTCTTTGACAGCAAATTGGAGTTTGCCATTCGCACCTGGGCGCTGACTGATACCCACCTGTCCGCAATTCTGGCGCGGGCAGATGAAGACCGGATTGTGGCGCTGAGTGATATGTTTACGCGCTTTGGCTTTGCGCCGCTTGAAGCGCGGCTGCGGGCGCAGACTGTTTATCTTACGCAGGTTGGCTATATTTCCATGCGAACCGAAGAGAGCCTGCACCTGCGGTTAGAGCGCATTCCAGACTATGTGCTGATTTTTACCGGCAGAGCGACCGATCCAGCGGAATTGGAGGGTTTTCGGGCACGTCATGCACGAACAGATCAGTCGCAACATGCGAATGAATCGAGTCAATTTGGTTAGGCCAGTTGGTGCGTAGACAGCGATGGAACATCCAACCCCGAAAACAAGGAAACGTTGTGAGAGTGCGTAGTGGCCCCAAGCCAGCCAACCTGATCGCGCAGCCGGCCGGGAATGTGGCTTTTCCGGGCACGAAATGGCTGCCAATCTCCGCTCCGGCCGAACTTGTGGCCGCCGAATTGCTCCGGCGCTCGAAACAGGGCTGTTCAGCGGCTGCCGGGCAAGGCACAGTGGTGACAGGCGCTCTGCAAGGAGACTGAAATGAGCAAAGAAATCCTGATCAATGGTATCCCCCTGACGGCCGCAGATCTGAAACGTCTGCGGGTGATTGCCTGGGTGTTTGTGGCGATTGGCGCGCTGTCGATCATCTGGCCGGTGGTAGCAACGATCGCCGTGTCACAACTGATTGCCTGGTTGCTGGTATTTTCAGGGATCTCGGGCATCGTGATGTGGGCGCGGCTGCGTGGCCATTCCGGCGGATTGATTGCGCTGGGCACGGCGGTCATGGGCTTGGCGCTTGGGACGATCTTTCTGTTCTATCCCTTTGTCGGGGCTGGCACGCTGACCATGATGCTGGCGGTTCTGTTCCTGTTGGAGGCGGCAGGGTCTTTTTCCATTGGCTTTGCGCTGCGGGGAAAGGTTGCCGGTTGGGGATGGATCGTGGCCAGCGGTGCCACGGCGCTGTTGATGGCGATTCTGATCTTTAGCGGCTGGCCCGGCACGGCAACCTGGCTGCTTGGGCTGTTGTTCGGGCTCAACCTTCTCAGCACGGGGATTTCCATGTTGATGCTGAGCCGAGCCGTCTGACCCCAATGGCCAAGCCCCCAGTCCAGACCAAGACCTGTTCGGTTTGCGGCAAAGCCTTTCGGACAACCGAGATGCGCTCCCATGCCAGTTTGCGACCGGGCGTGAATGCGCTTCTTGCAGCGGATTATCCCGAATGGGGGGATGGATCTTACATTTGTCGAGACGATCTGGTCGGCTATCGCGGGCGGCAAGTCGAAAACCTGTTGACGGCCGAGCGCGGGGAATTGACTGCGCTGGACCGCGAGGTGATTGAAAGCCTGTCCAGCGGCGAGACGATTTCGCGCCGCCCCGAAGATGCAATTGACCCGCAAGCGACTTTTGGCGACCGGATGTCCGACAGGGTGGCCAAGTTTGGCGGTTCCTGGTTCTTCATC
>JAGPBG010000292.1 GCA_018063485.1 Cypionkella sp. | reverse complement strand
GGCATGGTGGGAGTCAACACTGGCCTGATTTCAACCGAGGTGGCGCCCTTTGGCGGGGTTAAACAGTCTGGCCTGGGTCGCGAAGGCAGCCATCATGGGATCGAGGATTACATGGAAATGAAATATATCTGCCTTTCAGTCTGAGATTGGCACCATTGCAAAGCAAGCCGCCCCCGATAACGGGGCGGCTTGTCTGTTTCGTGGGGCTGGCTTAGCCTTGGCCAAAATGGGGGCGACAGATGGCACGGATTGCGGTGGTGACGGGGGCTGCGGGCGGCATGGGGCGGGCGATCACTGCGCGGTTGCTGGAGGATGGGCTGCATGTGGTGGGCGTGGATATCGACGCACCCGCGCTGTTGATGATGGCGGCAGATCATGGCGCAGGGTTCAGTGCCGAGGCGGTCGATTTGACCGATCCCGAGGCGATTGGCGATCTGTTTGACAGGCTGGTAGCGCGGCATGGCGGGGTGGATGTGTTGATCAACAACGCTGGCACCTGCTTTATGTCGGATTTCCCCGACATCCCGGCGGGCGAGTTTGAGCGGCAGATGGCGGTGAATTTTGGCTCGGCGTTTCACTGCTGCCAAGGGGCGGTGAAGGCGATGCTGGGGCGGCCAGGAGTGCGCAAGATCGTCAATATTTCCTCGAACGGGGCGTATAATTTCGACGTGTTCGATCCGCCACATTATCGGGCGAGCAAGGCCGCGATGGACACGCTGACCAAGGATTTGGCGCGGCGCTATGCGCGGGAAAAGATTGCGGTGAACTCGATTGCGCCTGCGATGACGCAAACGCCCTTGTTCAATGTCTTGAGTGAGGACGTGCTGGCGAAAGCAATTTCTGCGATGCCGCATGGGGTGGCGATGCAGGCCAGCCAAATTGCGGATTGGGTTGGGTTTCTGGTGTCAGCGGCGGGTGATGTGTCATCCGGCAATGTGATCATTCTGAACCAGGGACGGGATGTGCGCTAGGCGATGAAGGTTCGTATTCACAAGCTGTTTGAATATTTGCTGGAGACAACGGCTGCCGAGCCGCCCGAGTGTATCCTGGGCTTTTCGCTGTCAACCCCGCCGAGGTTGCGGGCGTTTCTAAATGATCTGGACCCCGATTTGCCGCTGGATTGGAACGGGGCCAGCTTTCAGGGCCTGCCTGCCTTGCGCGCGCATGTCTTGGCGCAGGCGGGCCTGTCGTTGCCGCCTGAGTCGGTGCTGATCACGGCGGGCGCGGCAGAGGCGAATTACCTGGCGTTGCGGCAGATCTTGTCGGCGGGCGATCAGATCGTGACGGAAACTCCCGGTTGGCCGCAAGCGGCGGTGCTGGCGCGGGCGATTGGGGCCGATTTGCGGGTGGTGACGCGGCGGGAAAGAGATGGCTGGCGGCTGGATCTTGATGCCTTGCGTGCGGCGGTGACGGACAAGACCAAGCTGATTTTCCTGTCGAACCCGAACAATCCCACGGGGCAACTGATGGGCGAGGCGGATTTGCGTGCCGTGGCGGATATCGCCGACCGTGTGGGGGCCTATCTGCTTGTTGATGAGGTTTACGCGGGGCTTGAATGGCAAGGGGCAAGGCCGCTCTCCATCGCGGGGATATACGCGCGCGGGATCACGACCGGGTCGGTGTCCAAGGCGCTCGGCTTGCAAGGGTTACGGACGGGGTGGATGATCAGCCAAGACGCGGGGCTGATCCGCGATGCGGTGATCTTGCGAGAAAATTCCTCTGAAATCATGAACATCATGGGCGAGCATATTGCCGAGATCGCCCTGCGGCCTGAACGTCTGGCCCCGGCGATCGCGGCCGCACGGGCCGAAGGGCGGGCGGGATTGGCGACGCTCACGGCTTTCATCGCGGCCGAGCCAAAGCTGTCTTGGGTGACGCCTCAGGCGGGGTTGATCGGACTCGCGCGGCTGCACGCGATCGAGGCTGAACCCTTTGCCCGCCGCCTGCTTGCCGCGCCTTACCGCACATTCGTGCTGCCCGGCACCGCCTATGACGAGCCTGCACATATCCGTTTGGGCGTTGGCGGCGGAGCGGCGGTGAACCTTGACGAGGGGCTTTCGCGCTTGAGCCGCGCCCTGGCTGAATGGGTTTAGGTCGGGAGTTGTGGCGCTTCTGTCGCGGATAGCTGTGACATCACGCGGCTTTCCGGCAAAGGTGGCGCGAACATTCAACAGGAGCCGCATATGCAAACCGTGATCAAATTGACTTCGACCGATGGAATCGAGCCATCAACCGCCGATCTGGACGGCTGGGTTGTCACCGAAGGCACCCCAAACATGAAAACCTGGGGCCTGCATACCTCGGCTGCGGGAGATATGGTGTCGGGCATTTGGGAATGCACCAAGGGCAGCTACCATGCGACCTATACCGCCTATGAATATGTGGTGCTGATCAAGGGACGAATCACCATCACCCCGGACGGTGGCACCCCGGTAACAGTTCAGGCGGGTGATGCCTTTGTGGTAGAGCCAACTTTCAAAGGCATATGGAAGATCGAAGAAGATGTGCGCAAGCACTTCGATTTCAAAATCAAGTAACCATCTAAGCCGCTGATATGAATTGCGTTATCTTATATCAGCCGGGTGATTTTGCTTAGCAGGCAGCCAAGGACCATTTGTTGGTGACATCCCCCGAACATCGGGGCCAATGAAAGGAAACGACATGCTGCCTGCTGTCAAAACCAATGTGAAACGCATGACCCTTGCTGCTCTGGCTTCGCTGTCGATTGCCGCCTTGCCTGCGGCCCCGGCGCTGGCCTGGGGGCCGAACGAACAGAATTTCCTGAAAGGCGTGGTGGCGACGATTGCGGTTCAGGCGCTGATCCGTGAGGCCAAGAAGCACCCGCGCCAGCCGGTGTATCAGCAACCAGCCTACCAGCCGGTCTATGCTGATCCGGTCTATCAACCTGCGCCGGTTCACAACTCGATCTATCGCACCCCGGCGTCGCGGGCGTTTCAAAGCTATTCCGCGCAAGAGCGCAAGCTGATCCAGCGCCGCCTGTCGGCCTATGGCTATTATCGCGGCGGGATTGATGGCTCGTTTGGCCCCGGCACCTATTCTGCCATTGTGGCATATGCCGATGATGAGGGGATGCGGGATCGGCTGGCTTCGAACGCGGGGGCTTTTGGCGTGTTGGATTCGTTGATCAATTGATCGCGAAGGTCGGCGACGGCCAGCCCTCTTCTGTCCCGGATCAAGACAGGCCGCACCCCGCAAAGGTGTGGCCATTTTTTTGCAATGCCACCAAGGATTGCGCAACCGGATGCGTTGAAGGAATGTCATGCTGATGGATACGCCCGATGAAACCTTGGCTATGGCCGCCGCTGGCGGCGACCGCGCCGCCTTTGCGGTGCTGATATCAAGGCATTACGACCGAATTCACGGGCTGGCCTATCGCATGAGCGGCAACCGTGCCGATGCCGAGGATCTGGCGCAGGATATTTGTGCGGCGCTGCCTGCCAAGCTGCGCGGCTGGCAGGCGCAGGCGCGGTTTACCACCTGGCTTTACCGCGTGGTGATGAATGCCACCCATGACTGGCGCCGCCGTCAGGCCACGCGCACCAAGGCGAGCGCAGGCTGGGGCGACTGGGAGTTGGCGCGGCAGGATGAGATCGTGGTGCAGGCCGAGGCATTGGATTGGCTTTGCCTTGCGATGCAGCGGTTGACGCCCGAATTGCGTGACACCGTGGCGCTGGTTCTGGGCGAAGAGATGACGCAAGCCGAGGCCAGCAACAAGAGCAAGATTCTGGCGGCGGCGCGGTCGATGACGACGCCCGTTTCGCCGCAGCCATCGCAGGTTTTGGCCAATTGCTGACGGGTGGCAAATATCTGGGCGATTGGGGTTGGGATCAGGCGATTGAACTGGCCCTTGCCGCGC
>JAGPBG010000291.1 GCA_018063485.1 Cypionkella sp. | reverse complement strand
GTCAGGATATTGGCCGGCTCATTCACCAGATCGCGGGCAAAGAACACCCCTTCGGCCACGGCGGCCAACGGGCCGGTTTTCTGGGCAAGGGCCTCGGGCGTGCTGCTGGCAATTGTAACCGGGCCAAGCAGTTTCTTGTCGCCGGTTTTATGGGGAGTGAAATCATAGGCCCGCAGCGCCAATCCAAAGGCGATTTCAGCGGCTTGGGGATGGGTTTCGGCCAGAACCAAAGCCCCGGAAGCACTTACGGCGCGGCCAATCGCCCCCCCGGCGCGGCGGGCCTCGGTCTGGCTGGCTTTGCGAGGCAGGGCAACCAGTTGCAACGCCTCGGAGGCAAGTCCCGAGGGAAAGGCCAGATCAAGCGTCTCGCCGGGTTTGAGTTTTGCCACAGCATCAGACGCAAGCGCGCGCGCCAGCCCGCCGCGCATCAGCCGATCAATCTTGCGGGCCGCAGGTGTTGCGGGTTTATCCCCATCAACCAACAGGCAGATGCGCCCGGTTTGCTGCGCGAGCGTGTCCAGATCCGTGGGTTGAAACTGAATGGCAACAGGATTGGACATCTGGTTCTCCGGGATACAGCGCTAGGTTTCGCGCAAGGCTAACCGAGCAGTTGGCGGAATGCCAGATATGAGTTTTCCCCGCCGCTGATTTCGGCTAGCGTCTGGCAGGGTGATTTGAACAAGAGGACGCCGCGTGTCGAAATTCGACCGATATCTGCTGTCGCAACTGCTTGCGGTGTTCGGATTCTTCTCGCTAGTGCTGGTGTCGGTTTACTGGGTCAACCGGGCGGTGGGTCTGTTTGATCAATTGATCGGGGATGGGCAATCGGCGCTGGTATTCTTGCAGTTCTCCATCCTGACGCTGCCGAATGTGATCCGGCTGGTTCTGCCGATTTCAGCCTTTGCGGCGGCGGTATATGTGGCGAACCGGTTGACGCAGGAAAGCGAGTTGGTGGTGATGCAGGCCACCGGGGTTTCTTCGTTTCAACTGATGCGGCCGGTACTGTATTTCGGGTTGATCGTGGCGCTGATGATGGCGATCTTGATGCATGTTCTGGTTCCGGCCAGCCGTGCCTCGCTGGCGGCGCGAACCGCCGAGATTTCGCAGAATATCTCGTCGCGCTTTCTCAAGGATGGCCAGTTCACCCATCCCTCTGCCGGGATCACCCTTTATATCCGTGAAGTGGCGCCAACGGGCGAATTGCTGGACCTGTTCCTGAACGATGCCCGAAATCCGGTGAAATCCGTCAGCTATACCGCCCGTCAAGCACTGTTCGTGCGATCTGACAACGGGCCAAAGCTGATCATGCTGGACGGCATGGTGCAGACACTGGATTTGAAATCGCGGCAGTTGGCAGTCACCCGGTTTGGCGATTTCACCTATGATCTGGCCGGGTTGATCGCCCGGCAAGGCCCCGAGCCGCGCAAGGTGGAAGAGCTGACCACATCAGAACTGTTCGCGGCAACCCCAGCCTTGCTGGAAGAAACCGGAGCAACAAGGGCGCGCTTTTTGTCAGATGCACATAGTCGGTTTGGTCAGCCGCTGCTGGCAACGGTTGCGGCAATGATCGGGTTTGCCACGCTGTTGCTGGGGGCGTTTTCCCGCTTTGGGTTGTGGCGGCAGATACTGGCGTCGATCGGGCTTTTGTTGGTGGTGCAAGGCATCTCGACGGTGGCGACGGCGCAATCAGAGCTTTCTGAGAGCGGCTGGGTGCTGGCCTATCTGCCTGGGGCGGTGGGTGCGGCCATCACGGCAGCGATGCTTTGGTATGGCCAGCGTGAGCGGCGGCGTCCGGCGGTGCTGGCATGACCCTCTCGCTCTACATAGCACGGCGGTTTCTGGCGATGTTCGCGCTGGTATTCGGGGTGTTTTTCGGCATCTTGATGCTGATCGACGTGATTGATCAGTTGCGCAGGCATTCCGACGGCGGAATATCGACGGGCCAGGCTTTTGTGTTGTCTTCCTTGAATGTGCCCGAAAGCCTGTATCAGATCTTGCCCTTGGTGATGATCCTGTCGGCGATTGCCTTGTTTCTGAGCCTGGCCCGATCTTCCGAACTTGTGGCCGTGCGCGCGGCGGGACGTTCGGGATTGCGGTTCTTGCTGGCACCGGTGCTGATGGCCGGCTTGCTCGGGGCAATGGCTGTCGCCGTTTTCAACCCGCTGGTAGCGGCAACCTCCAAGGAATACCGCTTGCGTGCGGCAGCGATGGGGCAGGACGCAAGCTCGATCCTGTCGATTTCAGCCGACGGGCTTTGGCTGCGCCAAGGCGGGGAATATGGCCAGACCGTCATCCAGGCGGCAAGAGCCAACCCCGATGGCTCAATGCTTTATGACGCAAGTTTTCTATCCTTTGCGCCTGATGGTTTGCTCAAGGATCGGATGATTGCTGACAAGGCCACTCTGGAGCCGGGCAATTGGGTGTTGGAAGGGGTCAAGCGCTGGCCACTGGGCGTTGCCAATCCCGAAGGCGCGGCAGAAACCTTGACCGGCCCGCTGCGGATTGCGACCGATCTGACACAAAACCGGCTGCGCGACAGTTTCGGAGCGCCGAACTCTGTCGCCTTTTGGAAATTGCCCAGCTATATCGCGGGATTGGAGCGGGCGGGGTTCTCTGCACGCAGTTATCAGGTCTGGCTACAGATGGAATTCGCCCAACCCCTGCTGCTGATTGCCATGGTGCTGATTGCGGCCGGCTTCACCATGCGCCACGCCAGGTTCGGCAAGACCGGCTCGATGGTCTTGCTGGCGCTTCTGGGCGGGTTCTTCATCTTTTTCCTGCGAAATTTCGCGCAGGTTCTGGGTGAAAATGACCAGATCCCCATCGCTTTGGCCGCCTGGGCACCGCCGCTGACCGCCTCGCTGATGGCGCTGGGTCTGCTTTTGCATTTGGAGGATGGCTGATGCGCGCCTGGCTTGCGGCGGTCATTTTCCTGCTCTCGTTTGGTCTTGCCGCGCCGCTGACCTCACAAGAACGGGCGTCCCTGGTGGCGGATTCCGTGGCCCTGACCGGGACATCGGTGATCGTGGCTCAGGGCCATGTCGAGGTTTTCTTTCAGGGCCGCAGGCTGACCGCCAGCCTGATCCGGTTTGATGGCAATACCAACCGCTTGCAAATCGAAGGGCCGATTGTTCTGACCGATGATACCGGCACGTTCATCATTGCAGATCAGGCCGATCTGGCCGCTGATCTGACCAGCGGCATTCTGACCTCGGCGCGCGTGGTCCTGAACCAGCAGATGCAGATCGCAGCGGCTCAGGTGCAACGGGTGGATGGTCGATTCACGGCGATGGAACGGGTGGCCGCCTCGTCTTGCAAGGTTTGTGCCGGAAACCCGACGCCGCTTTGGGAAATCCGGGCGCGCCGGGTGGTGCATGATCAGGTAGAGCAGCAGTTGTATTTTGATCAGGCGCAGCTTCGCGTGGGCGGAGTGCCGATCTTTTACTTGCCGCGCTTGCGGATGCCCGACCCGACCCTGAAGCGCGCAACCGGCTTTCTGATGCCGACGATCCGCACGACAACGGCTTTGGGCACCGGGTTGAAAATGCCCTATTTCATCACCCTGGGCCGCAGCCGCGATGTGTTGATCACGCCTTATCTCTCCTCAAAAAGCGGGCGCAGCGTGGAGTTGCGCTATCGGCAGGCGTTCAGCACCGGCGAGATTTGGTTGAACGGGGCAATCTCGCGCGACACGATCTTGCCTGGAGAAAACCGCGCCTATTTTCAGGGTCTTGGCAGCTTTGATTTGCCGCGTGACTTCAAACTGACATTTCGCGCCGAACTGGTCAGTGATCCCTCCTATCTGCTCGACTATGGGTATCTCGAGAAAGACCGGCTCGACAGCCGCATCGAGATCAGCCGGACGCGCCGAAACGAATA
>JAGPBG010000290.1 GCA_018063485.1 Cypionkella sp. | reverse complement strand
TTCAACCGCCTGGTCGGGCGCAAACTGGCGCTGGTCGATGATCAGCCCGGCGTGACCCGTGATTTGCGCGAGGGCGATGCAAAGCTGTTCGATCTGCGGTTCACGGTGATTGATACGGCCGGGCTTGAGGAAATCACCGATGATTCCCTGCAAGGCCGGATGCGCCGCTTGACCGAACGCGCCGTCGATATGGCTGATGTCAGCCTGTTTGTGATTGATGGCCGCGTTGGCGTGACGCCTACGGATGAGACTTTCGCCGATATCTTGCGCAAGAAGGGCGCGCGGGTGATCCTGGCGGTGAACAAGGCCGAGGGCAAGGCCGGGGACGCCGGTGCGATTGAGGGCTGGTCCCTGGGTCTTGGTGAGCCGGTGCGGATTTCGGCCGAGCATGGCGAGGGGATGGATGATCTTTACCGCCTGCTCAAGCCGCTTGAGGGCGAATATGCCGAGCGTGAGGCCGAGAACACCCCTGACGTCGAGATAGATATTTCCGAGGAAGAGGCCGAACTTGAGGTGGACGAGGCGGCTTTTGAGCCGACCGACAAGAAACCCTTGCAGATTGCGGTGATCGGTCGGCCCAATGCCGGGAAATCGACCCTGATCAACAAGATACTGGGCTATGATCGGTTGCTGACCGGTCCTGAAGCCGGAATCACCCGCGATGCGATTTCGGTGCGCGCCGAGTGGTTGGGCACTCCGATCAAGATTTTTGACACTGCCGGAATGCGCAAAAAGGCGCGGATCAGTGAAAAGCTGGAAAAGCTGTCGGTCTCGGACGGTATCCGCGCGGTGCGCTTTGCCGAGGTGGTGGTGGTGCTGCTGGATGTTGATATCCCGTTTGAGGTGCAAGACCTACGCATCGCCGATTTCGCCGAAACCGAAGGCCGGGCGGTGGTGGTGGCTGTCAACAAATGGGATCTTGAGGGCGAAAAGCAGGAAAAGCTGGCCGAGTTGAAAGAGATGTTCGAGCGGCTGTTGCCGCAGTTGCGCGGTGCGCCGTTGATCACGGTTTCGGGCAAGACCGGGCGCGGGCTTGATCGGTTGCATGATGCAATCCGCAAGGCGCATGCGGTGTGGAACCGCCGCATCCCCACCGCGCGGCTGAACTCATGGCTCGGCGCGATGGTGGAATCGCACCCGCCACCGGCTCCGGGTGGGCGGCGGATCAAGTTGCGCTACATGACCCAGGTAAAGCAGCGCCCGCCGGGGTTCATCGTGATGTGCAGCAATCCCGATGACATGCCCGACAGCTATAAACGCTATCTGGTCAATGGCCTGCGCGAGCATTTCGATATGCCAGGCACGCCGATCCGGCTGACCTTCCGCTCGCAGGGTGACAGGAATCCGTTCAGGAACCCGAAATTTCACACCCCAAGCCGGTTGCGCAAGCATAAGGAAAAGAACATCGGGCAGTGAAGCGGGGGGCTTTGCCCCCCAACGCTTTGGCTGCGCCAAAGCGCCCCCCAGGATATTTTTCAGACAGATGAAAGGGGGCGACGTGCCATCAAGAGCGTGAACAGAGCCATCACGAGAGCGCCGATTGCGGCCGCGATCGCGATTGTGGTGTTCAGTCCCCAGTTTGCAATAAACACGCCGATGATGGCCCAGGTGACCGTTGCCCCATATAGCGGCATCTTCGGGCGGCGCGATTGCACGGATGCGGCGATCAGCAAGACCAGAACCAACATGGCAAGCGCAGAGCCAGTGTTCGACAGCACCCCGTATCCAGCGATCAACACTCCGGTTGAGACCGCCGAGGCGGCGGTCACCCAACCCGCAAAAACTGCCAGCGGGGCAGGGAGCAGCCAAGGGTCAGTATCGGTGTCGGCGATCAGGAAAGCCGAAACAACAAGCGCTGCCATGATGATGATCGTGACGGTGGCCGTGATTGGTGCCGAGGTGGCGATGGCCAGCCACACCGTTCCCAAGCCAACCGCTCCGACTGTGGGCCATAGCGGGCGTGCCCAGATTGGATTGTCACGGCGTTTCAAGAGGCCAAAGCCCGCGTGCAGGATCAGCCACAGATAGATCACGCCCCAGATCGAGAAGGCGTAACCTGCGGGCTGGATGGCCGGTCGGCCGATCTGCACCGGAAACAGCGCTGGATCATAGCCGCGAAAGGCCGGGGTGAAGGCCGGGGCCAGCACAAAGGCAATGGTGGTCAGCAGCAGCAGGGTGCGGGGGAGATATCTGTTTTCCATGAGCCTTTAACGCAGCCTGGTCGGGTTTGGTTCACTCAAGCGTGCCGTTTTTTCCGATCCGGGTCTTGCCGCGAAGATAGGGGTGCAAAACGGCGGGCAGATCAACCGAACCATCGGCTTGCTGGCCGTTTTCCAGCACGGCAATCAGGCAGCGGCCCACGGCAAGACCCGAGCCGTTGAGGGTGGCGACATGATCGGGCTTGCCACCGGGGGCTTTGAAGCGGGCGTTCATGCGGCGGGCCTGGAACTGGCCGCAGGTTGAGACTGAGGAAATCTCGCGAAATTTGTTCTGGCCGGGAAGCCAAGCCTCCAGGTCATGGGTTTTCTGCGCGCCAAAGCCCATGTCTCCGGTGCAAAGCACGATGGTGCGGTAGGGGATTTCCAACGCCTCAAGGATGGCTTCGGCGCATTTGGTCATGCGGTCATGCTCCTCCAGCGCGGTATCGGGAGTGCAGATGGTTACCATTTCCACCTTTTCGAATTGGTGCTGGCGCAGCATCCCTGAGGTGTCCTTGCCCGCAGATCCTGCCTCGGAGCGGAAGCATTGGGTGTGGGCAGTCATGCGCAGGGGCAGGCTGGACATGTCCAGCACATCGCCTGCGACCGAGTTTGTCAGGGTGACTTCGGAGGTCGGGATCAGCCACCAGCCATTGGTGGTTTGATAGGAGTCCTCGGCGAATTTCGGCAGTTGGTTGGTGCCATACATCGCCTCTTCCTTGACCAGAACCGGCGTCCAGACCTCTTGCAAGCCGTGTTGCTCGATATGGGTATCGAGCATGAACTGCGCGAGGGCGCGGTGCAGGCGGACGACGGCGCCCTTCAGCACCACAAAGCGCGCGCCGCAGAGTTTGGCTGCGGTTTCAAAGTCCATACCGGGTTTTACGCCTGCGATTTCGAAATGCTCAACCGGCGGGAAGTCGAAGTTGCGCGGGTTGCCCCAACGACGGATTTCGACGTTGTCGGATTCATCACGGCCATCGGGGATGCTTGCAAGGGGGAGGTTGGGCAGGCCCATCAGAAGATCGCGCAGGCGGGCATCTTCGCTGGCTGCAAGGGCGGTCATCTCGGCGATCTCGGCCTTTTTTTCGGAAACGAGACTACGCAGGCGGTTGAACTCGGCTTCGTCGCCGCGGCCCTTGGCGGCACCTGCCTCGCGGGAGGCGGCGTTTTGGGTGGCTTGAGCGGTTTCGGCGGCGTGGATATGGGTGCGGCGCCCCTCGTCGAGGTTCAGGATTTCTGACGACAAGCCAGTCAATCCACGGCGCGACATGGCCGCATCAAAGGCGGCAGGGTTTTCGCGGATGGAGCGGATATCGTGCATGATGGGCCTCGTTTGACGAATTGTTGCGAGGTTATGACCGATTTGTTGCAAAAGGGGAAGCGAGATGTCCCAAGGTGACGGATTTGTGGAAACCTTCAAAATCAGCAGCTTGGAGCAGGGGAACTGACTTTTGGGTAAGCCGCAATGCCAGGAGTTGCCCCGAATGGCGCGGAGCGGGCAACGCGTCGTTTCCCAATGTGCGCTAGGCGCAGCGCAGGAAGTGGAGTAGGGGAAGCTGAGACGTTGACAGGATTTCACGGATGGCGACGGCAATGGCGCAGGTTGGGACGGCCCCGGTCAAGGCGGGCTATCGCCGCTCGGTCGATCTGGCGCGGATCGTGGCGGCTTTTGGCATTGTGTGGGACCATGCCCGCGCCCCCTTTGCC
>JAGPBG010000289.1 GCA_018063485.1 Cypionkella sp. | reverse complement strand
TTTCCCAGAACCTCGGCAATCTGAACAGCGTTCAGCGCCGCACCCTTGCGCAGGTTGTCCGAGACGCACCACAGGTTCAGCCCGTTATCAATCGTGCTGTCCTGGCGGATGCGGCTGATGTAGGTGGCATAGTCGCCGACACATTCGATGGGTGTGATATAGCCGCCGTCTTCGCGCTTATCTATCACCATGATGCCGGGAGCCTCACGCAAGATATCACGGGCCTCGTGTTCATCGAGGAATTCTTCGAACTCGATGTTGATCGATTCCGAATGGCCGACAAACACCGGAACGCGGACACAGGTTGCGGTGACCTTGATATTCTTATCAAGGATCTTCTTGGTTTCCGCGACCATCTTCCACTCTTCCTTGGTCGAGCCGTCATCAAGGAAAACGTCGATATGCGGGATCACGTTGAAAGCGATCTGTTTGGTGAACTTGGTTGGTGGCTTGTGATCGGTGGGGTTGTAGATCGACTTGGTCTGGTCCCACAACTCGTCAATGCCCTCTTTGCCGGCGCCCGACACCGATTGATAGGTCGAAACTACCACGCGCTTGATCTTCGCGCGGTCGTGCAGGGGCTTCAATGCCACAACCATCTGTGCGGTCGAGCAGTTGGGGTTGGCGATGATCATCTTGTTCTTATAGCCGACGATGGCGTCGGCGTTCACTTCCGGTACGATCAACGGCACGGCGGGATCGTAGCGGTAAAGCGAGGAATTGTCGATCACCACGCAACCCGCAGCGGCGGCCTTGGGGGCGTAGATCTTGGTTGCATCAGAGCCGATGGCGAAAAGCGCCATGTCCCAGCCGGTGAAATCGAACGTTTCGAGATCGCGGGTTTTCAGGGTCTTGTCGCCAAAGCTGATTTCAGTGCCTAGCGATTTGCGCGAGGCCAGGGCGACGATTTCGTCCACCGGAAACTCGCGCTCGGCGAGGATGTTCAGCATTTCACGGCCCACGTTGCCCGTGGCACCAACGACTGCAACCTTATACCCCATGGGGCTCTCCTTCACGTCAAAGATCGCTGCCCCTTAGCGCAAAGGCGGGGGCGGGAAAAGCGGATTCAATCGGTGCGGTCGCGCGACAAGAGATAGACGGCAAGGCCTGCAAAGGTGACAAGGCCGTAAAACAGGAACAGCGCGGAAAAGGGCGCGGCGTTTGCCATGTCGGAATCGAGAGCAAAGCGGGCATGGATGCGGCCCGTGCCGATTTGCATCAGGCCAGCAAAGCCGATGGCGAACAGGTTCAAGAGAGTGACTCCGCGACCCAGGAGATGCGCAGGCAGAAAGGCACGGCCATGCGCCATGACCATGGGATACGAGGCACCGCACAGGCCCACCGCCATGATCAGCCCGACAGTGGCGGTGCCGCCGGACTGCTGCATCGCCCCCAGAGCGGTGATTGCGGCGGCCATGATGAAGTTGCCGCCAAACACCACCCATTTGCGGCTACCCAAGAGCCGGTCCAACGGGCCATAGGCGAAGTTTCCCGCTACCATCGCCAGCCCCATCATCAGCGTAACAGTGCCGATCTGCGCCGCATCGGCAGCGAACACATCGGAATAATAAGGCCCGACCCATAACCCACGCAACCCAGCAGACGGCGCATAGCAAACCGCCATCATCACCATGACGGGCCAAAGCGGCTTCATGCGCAGAAGGTCGAGCAACGAGCCTTTGGTGGAATGTACGGCGGACGGTGGATTGCGCACCAGCGCCAGCACCAGCAGGGCGACGGCCATGGTGACGCTCGCCAACCCCCACATGGTTCCCCGCCAGCCGAAGGCGGCCACCGATTGCGACAGCGGCATCGAGGCCGCGATATTGCCGAGTGAACCGATGCCGATCATCACGCCTGACAGCGTGCCAAAGGCGGCGGGCTTCATGGAGCGGGCAAAGATATAGAACGCGGCCATCAGCACCGGCGCGCAACCGATACCGATCAGGAGCATCCCCAGCTTGATCGCCAAACCGCCGCTGGCCGTGGCAAAAACTGTGGCCCCCGCAGCGCCGATCATCAGCGGAATCGCGGCGGTCAGCCTTGGGCCGATGCGGTCAAGCGCCTCTCCTACCGGGAGTTGCGACAGCGAAAACGCCAGAAACCACAGGCCGGAGGCGGTGGCGAGGTCTTCCGGGGTAACGTCAAGATCGGCGATCAGCGAGGGGGCCAGCACCGCCAGAAAGGCGCGATAGAACTGGCTCAGCACATAGGCGGCGGTCAGGCTGATCAATCCGGCGCGCATTGGGGATCCTTCTCATCCAGGGCCCCTTGTTGCAGGGCTGTGGCGCGCGGTCAATGTGATGTGACTTGCTTGAAAAGCATATGGAGCGGTGCCAAGCTGCCACGAATTTCAAGCGGAGTATTTCCCATGCGCTTTACCCGGGCCGTAACAGCCTATTGTTCAATCGCATTGATGCTGATGATCAATTCGGCCCATGCCAATGACGGTTTCGGCGGCTTGGCCGCAACGGGGCTTGAATTTGGTCAGACCGAGGCGGTCGCCATGCAGGATGAAGATCTTTACATCAGCCCGACCGAAATCAGGGTTGCCTATGTTTTCAAAAACCTGACTGACAGGGATGTCAGCGGTGAAGTGATTTTTCCTCTGCCGCCGATCCGCCTTTCCGACATGATCTATTCGCAATACAATCTGCCCGATGATCTGAGCGCCGAAAACCTCGTGGGCTTTCATGCCGAAGTGGCCGGTGTCGAAGTGCCGGTGCAAATCGACCGGATCGCGGTGATCGAGCCGGAATGGTCTGAAACCACGCCAAGCACACAGCAATATGACGCGCCGGGCAAGGATGTCTCCGATCTCTTGCGGCAATTTGGCCTGCCGTTTTCGGTGGATGCCGAAGCGATTTCGGGGTTGCTCCTGTCACGGGGCCAAAAGGACCGCGACACTCTGGTCGCCTTGGGGCTGGCGCAATACGATTCGGCTGGAGATGACTATGCCGAAACTGCCTATCCGCTCTGGTCGGTGGTGCTGCGCTATCACTGGACGCAGACCTTTCCTGCCGGAAAGGAATTGCGCATCGCACATCGCTATCAAAATTACCCTTCGGGCGGGATATTCCAATGGATCGACCCTCCCGAAACCGGAGAATACATGTCGGATCTGGCCAAGACCTATTGCATTGACGCCCCGACATCAAAGGCGATTGCCAAGCGGTTGACGCGGCTTGGCGACGGTGAAACCTATGTCACCGGCAGTTCCTTCGAGATGAATTACGTTTTGCGAACCGCAAATTCATGGGCCGGGCCGATCAGGCATTTCAAGCTGACCGTTGACAAGGCAAAGCCGGAAAATGTCGTATCTCTTTGCGTCAATGGGATCAGGAAAACCGGTGCAACGACATTCGTGATGGAAAAGACCAACTATTCGCCCGAACAGGATCTGCGGATCCTGGTGGTGCAACCGCTTGCACCCTGAATGCGGTCAATCGAGCGGCGGGGCGCCGCCCGCTTTGGTTTGCGTCTCGATATAGGGGGCCAGACGATCCGCAATTTCTGCGCTTTGCGCAGGCGGCGTGAAATCTGCCAGAACCTTCTGCCAGATCGCAGCGGCACGGGCGGCAGAGTCTCTGGCCCCGGCTGCGGTCCAGCTTCCGAAGTTCGACAGATCGGCCAGCAGCGGCGGGTAGAAGGCGTGTTCATAGCGTTGCATTGTGTGGGCGGCAGCAAAGAAATGGCCACCGGGCGGCACTTCGGCAATGGCGTCAAGCGCCAGATCATCCAGGCTGTCGCCGGGGCGAACGCAGATTTCAGCAATGCTTTGCAACATTTCGATGTCGTTGATGAATTTCTCATAGCCAAAGGTCAAACCGCCTTCGAGCCAGCCTGCGGCATGCAAAACCATGGTGGCCTGGCCCATCAAGGCGCCCCAGATCGCCATGGTGGTTTCTTG
>JAGPBG010000288.1 GCA_018063485.1 Cypionkella sp. | reverse complement strand
TGGGAAATGGGCGGATTGGGGGGGTTCTATGCGATTGCCAGGGGTCGTGGAAGGCGAGAAACGACACGAATCTGATGAGAGACGAAGTTTTGCTCCTTCAGAGAACTTGCAACCAGTGCGAAGCGTGACGCGTGGGGGGGTTGAGTTTGCGCATGATCCTGCCAAGACTGATTCCGACAAGATGAGGATACCATGATCTTTAACAGAATAGCCTTTCTCGCAAGCCCGACCTCGGCGGCGCAACGGGCGCTTGAAGCGTTGGCGGCGCAACTTGGCCAAGTGCCGCTGGCCGAGGCTGATGTCGTGGTCGCGCTGGGGGGCGACGGTTTCATGTTGCAGACGCTGAATGAAACCCGTGATCTGGACATACCAGTTTACGGCATGAATTGCGGCACTGTCGGCTTTTTGATGAACACCTATTCGATTGCCCATCTGTCGCGACGCTTGCGGGCGGCAGAAGAAGCGGTGATCAACCCGCTGGCGGTGCGGGCAGTGTCGGTGGATGGCACAGTCACCGAGGCGCTGGCGATCAATGAAGTGTCGATGTTGCGCGCGGGGCCACAGGCGGCCAAGCTGCGCATTTCGGTCGATGGCAAGGTGCGGCTGACTGAACTGGTCTGTGATGGTGCGCTCTTGGCAACGCCTGCGGGATCAACCGCCTACAACTATTCCGCGCATGGCCCGATCTTGCCGATTGGGGCCGAGGTGTTGGCGCTGACACCAATGGCGGCGTTCCGGCCAAGGCGATGGCGCGGGGCCTTGCTGCCGAAAACCGTGAAAGTGCGGTTCGATGTGCTGGAACCCGACAAACGCCCGGTGCGCGCCGATGCCGACAGCCGACCGATGCCGGATGTGATCTCGGTCGAGGTGCAATCGGCCCCGCATGTGCGCCACCGGATCCTGTTTGACCCGGGGCACGGGCTGGAAGAGCGCATCATCGTCGAGCAATTCGCCTGATCTAGTTTTTGGCATAGCCGATGGATTGCAGCGCCTGCGCGATCTCATCAAGGACAGCCGGATCGTCGATGGTGGCCGGCATTTTCCACTCGGCGCCATCGGCAATCTTCACCATGGTGCCGCGCAAGATCTTGCCCGAGCGGGTTTTCGGCAAACGCTCGACCACGACTGCGCGTTTGAAATCGGCAACCGGCCCGATCCGCTCGCGCATCAGTTTCACACATTCCGCCACCACCTCGGCAGGGTCGCGGTTCGCGCCTTTGTTCAGGCAGAGGAATCCGACCGGGCTTTGGCCTTTCAGATCGTCGGCCACGCCAATCACGGCGGCTTCGGCGACATCGGGATGGTTGGTCAACACTTCTTCCATCGCGCCTGTGGAGAGCCGGTGGCCCGCGACGTTGATCACGTCATCGGTGCGCGCCATGATATAAAGATAGCCGTCCTCATCAACATAGCCCGCGTCGCCGGTTTCATAATAGCCGGGAAAATGGGCAAGATAGCTTTTCTTGAACCGCTCCTCTGCGTTCCAGAGATTGGGCAAAGTGCCGGGGGGCAGCGGCAGTTTGATTGCAATCGCGCCCAAGGTTCCGGGCGGAACGGGGTGGCCACCCTCATCCAGCACGCGCACATCATAGCCCGGCATCGCCACGGCGGGAGAGCCGATTTTGACGGGCAAAGCCTCGATCCCCATCGGGTTGGCCGCAATGGCATAGCCGGTTTCGGTCTGCCACCAGTGATCAATCACCGGCACTTTGACATGGCGCTGCGCCCATTCGATGGTGTCGGGATCGGCGCGCTCGCCGGCAAGATACAGCGTTTTCAACTCTTTCAGATTGTAGTCACTGACCAGCTTGCCCTCGGGATCCTCGCGCTTGATCGCGCGCAAGGCCGTGGGGGCAGTAAAGAAAGCCCGCACCTTGTGCTCGGCAATCACCCGCCAGAAAGTGCCCGCAT
This sequence comes from Cypionkella sp., assembly GCA_018063485.1. Classification (GTDB taxonomy): domain Bacteria; phylum Pseudomonadota; class Alphaproteobacteria; order Rhodobacterales; family Rhodobacteraceae; genus CBDUEF01. The sequence goes on along the minus strand of JAGPBG010000288.1, from coordinate 2,033 downwards.
CCGGGGTGCCAATCGGCTTGCCTTCGAACACCACGGTGGTGCAGCCCGCAATCAGCGGCGCATAGCAGATATAGCTGTGGCCCACGACCCAACCGACATCCGATGCCGCCCAGAACACATCGCCCGCGCCGCAATCATAGATCGCGCGCATGGTCCAGTTCAGCGCCACCAGATGCCCGGCGGTGGGGCGGATCACGCCTTTGGGCGCGCCAGTGGTGCCCGAGGTGTAAAGGATATAGGCCGGATGATTTCCCGCAACCGGCACACATTCGGCAGGTTCCACCCCATATTGAAAGCTGTGCCAGGCGACATCGCGGCCGGGGATCAGCTTTGCGACCTCTTGTTCGCGTTGCAAGATCACGCAGAAATCGGGCTTGTGGCGGGCCTGATCAATGGCGGCGTCCAACAGTGGTTTGTAATGCACTACGCGTGACGGCTCTATCCCGCAAGAGGCCGCGATGATCGCCTTTGGGGTGCAATCGTCGATCCGCACCGCCAGTTCTGCCGCAGCAAAACCGCCAAACACCACCGAATGAATCGCCCCCAACCGCGCGCAGGCCAACATCGCCTCCAGCGCCTCGGGCACCATCGGCATGTAGATGATGACCCGATCCCCCTTTTGCACGCCTTTGGCGCGCAACGCCCCGGCGAGTGAGGCCACGCGGGTTTGCAACTCGCGGTAGGTGATGCTGTGCTTGGTGCGGGTAACGGGGCTGTCATGGATGATGGCAGGTTGATCGCCCCGCCCGGCCAGAACGTGACGGTCCACCGCGTTCCAGCAGGTATTCACCTCGGCATCGGTGAACCATTCGTAAAGCGGCGCGCTATCGGAGTTCAGTGCGCGACCGGGCGATTTGACCCAATCAATCGCCTTGGCGGCCTGCATCCAGAATGCTTCGGGATCGGCCTGCCAGCCGGCGTAAACCTCACGATAGCCCATGTTTGCCTCCTCCAAAGCTGCGGGAGTGTTACGCGGCAAGCGGCGAGTCGCGCAAGTTTTGTGGGACTGCCTGCAACAATTAGTTTGCAGATTTCAACAGAAGCGACGGCAAATTATTGCAAACTCGGCGGATATTGCCATTTTCAAGGCAAAAATCTCCAAGTTTGCAAATTTGATGCGCTGTGATTGCAAAACCGCCAAGCCTAACCGTAATGCGCCACCGGCGTTCCTGCGAGGGCTGAAATATTCAATAACCCGCGAGCGGTGATCGACGGCGTGACAATATGGGCCAGATTGCCCATGCCCATCAGAATCGGGCCAACCTCAAGCCCACTGGCCTTCATCTTCAGCATGTTGCGCGCGGTGTTGGCGGCATCTGTATAGGCGAAGATCAGAATGTTGGCTGCAACGGCAAGGCGTGTGGCCGGAAATATCCGGGCGCGCAATTCGGGATCAAGGGCTGCGTCGGCGCTCATTTCGCCTTCAAACGCGAAATCAACCTCGCGCTGCTCCAGTATTTGCATCGCATCACGCATCCGGCGGCCGGAATCGGTGTCAACATTGCCGAAATTCGAGTGCGAACACAGCGCCACCGCAGGGGTGACCCCAAAGCGGCGGGCATGGCGCGCAGCGCTGATTGCCGATTGCGCGATTTGCTCGGGGGTCGGCACCGCGTTGACATGGGTGTCGGCCACAAACAGCGGCCCGTCCTCCTGTATCATCAGCGACAGCGCGCCCTGGGGACGCAAACCGTCGCGCGCAAGGATCTGGCGGACATAGTTCAGATGCCACTGATATTGCCCAAAGGTGCCACAGATCATGCTTTCGGCGTCGCCCCGCTGCACGGCAATTGCGGCAATGGCCGTGGTATTGGTGCGCATCACGGCGCGGGCGATATCGGGCGTAACCCCGCGACGCGCCATCAATTCGTGATAAGTGCCCCAATAGTCGCGATAGCGGTGATCACTTTCGGGGTTGACGATTTCAAAATCAATATCGGGGCGGATTGGCAGGCCAGCCCGCTCGCAGCGCGAGGCAATCACCTCGGGACGACCGATCAGGATCGGCTTGTCGGTCATTTCCTCCAGCATGG
>JAGPBG010000018.1 GCA_018063485.1 Cypionkella sp. | reverse complement strand
AGGAATCCTGGGACGGTGGCTATGGCGTGATCTCGGCTCAGATGCAGTCGGGCGCACCCAACTGGGACGTCGTGCAAGTGGAAACCGAAGAGTTGCAACTTGGTTGTGCCGATGGCCTTTATGAGAAGATTGATTGGGACGCGTTGGGTGGCAAGGACAAGTTCAACCCTTCGGCCGTAAACGAATGCGGCGTTGGCGCGATTGTCTGGACCACCGGCCTCAGCTACGATGCCAAGGTGCTCAAGGAAGCGCCGACAAGCTGGGCTGATTTCTGGGATACCACCAAATTCCCCGGCAAACGCGGTTTCCGTCGTGGGCCGAAATATTCGCTTGAATTCGCGCTGATGGCGGATGGCGTTGCTGCTGCCGATGTATATACCGTTCTGGCCACACCAGAAGGTGTTGATCGCGCATTTGCCAAACTTGATCAACTGAAAGCCGATATCATCTGGTGGGATGCCGGGGCGCAGGCGATTCAGCTTCTGGCTTCGGGCCAGGTGGTGATGACCACTGCGTATAATGGCCGTCTGACTGCGCTGAACCGGACCGAGGGCACCGATCTGAAAGTGGTCTGGCCGGGAAGCATCTATGCGATTGACAGCTGGGTCGTTCTGGCTGGAAGCCCGAACAAGGACGCGGCTTTCAAGTTTCTGAGCTTTGTCAATGAGCCCGCACGTCAGGCCCTCTTGCCGAAATACATCGCCTATGGTCTGCCGGTGATTGCCGCCAACGATCTTCTGACCGATGCTGATCGTGCCGAATTGCCGACCGCTCCGCAGAACCTGGAAGGCGCAATTGCGATCAATGGCAACTTCTGGGTTGATAATATCGAGGCATTGAGCGCGCGTTTTGATGCGTGGCTGGCGCAATAGGCAATAGCTTGCGCTTTTATCGGGTCCGGCGCAAAGTCGGACCCGAGGCTTTGCGTTAACTGCCCTCTGACATTGGCGAGAAAATATGGCTGCACTGATCCGCTTCGAGAATGTCGTCAAGGCGTATGGACAGACCAAAGTAATCGAAAACCTCAACCTTGACGTGGCCGAGGGCGAGTTTCTAAGCCTTCTGGGGCCTTCTGGTTCGGGCAAGACAACGACCCTGATGATGCTTGCGGGTTTTGAGCAGGTCAGCAGCGGCAAGATCACCATGGATGGCAAGCGGATCGACGAATTGTCGGCGCATAACCGTGGGATGGGCGTGGTGTTTCAAAACTACGCGCTGTTTCCACATATGACGATTGCCGAGAATATCGCTTTCCCGTTGCAAATGCGCAAAGTTCCCCGAGCCGAAACGCAAAAACGTGTGGCCGAGGCACTGGAGCGGGTCCGGCTGGGGCATCTTGGAGCGCGGCGGCCCTCGCAGCTTTCGGGCGGGCAGCAACAGCGGGTGGCCTTGGCCCGAGCCTTGGTGTTTGAACCAAGGGTAATTCTGCTGGATGAACCCTTGGGCGCGTTGGACAAGAATTTGCGCGAAGAGATGCAGTTGGAATTGCGCGATTTGCACCGCCGTCTTGGCCTGACCTTCATTTTCGTGACCCATGATCAAGGCGAAGCGTTGACGATGTCGGACCGGATTGCGGTATTTGACAAGGGGCGCATCGCCCAGATTGGCACACCTTCGGAAATATATGACAAGCCCGACAATCTGTTTGTGGCCGGATTTGTCGGTGAAACCAACCTGCTGAATGGCGAGGTCGTGGTTGATGGTCGCGCAACGATGGTGCGGTTGACACCCGAGATTGCGATCCCCGCGCCGAAAGACAGTGCCATCGGCAAAACCACCCTGTCGATCCGGCCCGAGCGGATTCACATTGCGGATCGGGGGCATGACATCCATCTGCCGGCGCTGGTCAAGGATGTGGTCTATCAAGGCGATCACACCCGCCTGCGCCTTGAGATGGCGGGCTTTCAGATCATCGCTCGTGTCCCACGGGGGACAGAGAATGTTGCCATAGGGCAAAGTGCCTCCATCGGGATTGATGTTGAAAACTGCCGGGTATTTGCGAAATGACGGTGTTGGGCCGAGCACGCTTGCGCGCGGTGCTTCTGGTGGCGCCGTTGATCATCTTTCTGGCGGTGTTCTTTGCCTGGCCGCTGGTCTCAGTGCTGACAGCTTCGGTGCGCAACGAGGGCATCATCGCCGCTTTGCCGAAAACGGGCCAGGCTATTGCCGGTTGGGATGGCACATCCCTTCCTGATTCCACAGTGCAAACCGCAATGATCGACGATTTGCGGGGGATTGACCGTCAGACCCTTGGCTCTGCCGTGGGTCGATTGAACAGTGCGGTTCCGGGATTTCGGTCGTTGATTTCTGCCACAGCCAGCGCCGCGAACGACATTGCCCCCGGCACAGTGGCTGACCTGATCAAAATCGACGAACGCTGGGCGGATCTGCGATTCTGGCGGGCGATCCAAAGTGGCTCCCGCCTTTATACTGACCGAAACCTGCTTGCCGCAATTGATCTTCAACGCAGTGATGATGGAACCATCGGCACCATACCGTCAGGGCGTTCGGCCAACCGGACGATCCTGACACGAACCTTCTTTCTGAGCGCCATCATCACGCTCAGTTGTTTGGCAATTGGCCTGCCCTACGCGATGATTGCAGCGTCCTTTGGTGGCTGGAAGCGTAACGCCATGCTGATGGCGGTTTTGCTTCCACTATGGACCTCGTTGCTGGTGCGCACCGCGGCCTGGTATATCCTTTTGCAAGACAATGGGGTGATCAACGGGTTTCTGACTTACCTTGGCCTGATCAATGAGCCTTTACCGCTGATTTTCAACCGGCTGGGTGTGGTGATCGCAATGACCCATGTGTTGTTACCCTTCATGGTGTTGCCGATTTTCAGCGTCGTCTCCACGATCCCCAAGAACCTGCTTCCGGCGGCGGCGTCTTTGGGGGCAAATCCGCTGCGGGCGTTTTGGCATGTTTTGCTGCCGTTGACGCTGCCCGGTATTCTTTCGGGCGTTCTGCTCGTCTTCATGGTTGCGATCGGATACTATATAACGCCCGCTCTTGTCGGTGGGCCGAACGATCAGATGATCTCGGCGACAATCGCATTCTATGCCTTGGAGACGGCAAACTGGGGAATGGCCGGGGCGCTGGGCCTGATCTTGCTGCTGATTACCGTCATTCTTTATACGCTGTACGGAAGATTGACCCGAACCACAGCAACAATGGGGGTTTGACAGCGATGCAGCGCGTAAAAATCGCATTTGCCCTTGCTGCCGCACTTTTCCTGCTGTTGCCGCTGTTTGCCATCTTGCCGCTGGCCTTCACTTCGGGGGTGTTGCTCAGCTACCCGATTGGCACGCCGTCATTGCGCTGGTTTCAAGAACTGGGATCGAATGCCATCTGGCAGCGCTCGATTGTGAATTCCCTGATCATCGGCAGCTCGGTGACGGCGCTGTCGGTGACCCTGGGCACAATGGCGGCGCTGGGATTGCGGCGCAATGTGCTGCCCTTTGGCGGCATCCTTCGCACGGCTTTTCTGTTGCCGATGGTGATTCCGGCGGTTGTGCTGGGGGTTGGGCTGCAAATATTGCTAAACCCATTGGGCCTGTCGAATTCCTATCTCGGCGTGATCTTTTCGCATTCGGTGCTTTGCGTTCCCTTTGTGGTGGTCAGCGTGTCAACCGCGCTTGCCGGAATCGACCGCAATGTCGAAAAGGCGGCGGAAAGCCTTGGGGCCGATCCGTTCACCGTGTTTCGTCGGGTCACCATGCCTCTTGCGGCGCCGGGCATTTTGACTGGGGCGGTATTTTCCTTTGCGACGTCACTGGATGAGGTTGTGCTCACCTTGTTTGTCGCAGGACCAAACCAACGCACCTTGGCGCGGCAGATGTTCTCAAGTATCCGTGAAAATGTCAGCCCGGCCGTTGCAGCAGCGGCTTTCGTGATCATTCTGGGAACGGTGCTTCTTGCAGGATTGCTGGCAATTGTCCGGCAAAGGAAATAGCCTGGTGCGATAATGCCCAGTTGCGCGGATTGATCTCGCCGGGCCCCGCCATTCACCGCCGCTTCGGCCTGCCAGCCATTGATACCCAACCGTCACAGGTCTATCACGGGGCAACCCGACCTGACCGAGCGTTGCCATGATCCGCCTCTATCATTTTCCATTGTCGCCGTTTTGTCGCAAGGTTCGCCTGACGCTCGCGGAAAAGAAGCTGGAAGTCGAACTGATCGAAGAGCGCTATTGGGAACCGTCCCCAGATTTCTTGCGGCGAAATCCGGCTGGCAAAGTGCCCGTACTGCGCATTGATTCCAAGGTTATGAGTGAAAGCCAGGCGATTTGCGAATATATCGACGAGACCAATCACAGCCCGGCCCTGATGCCGCGCGATCCCGAGGCGCGCTATGAAGTGCGGCGCATTTGCGCGTGGTTTGACGACAAATTTCACAGTGAAGTGACCTCGAAGCTGCTGTATGAAAGGCTGAACAAGAAGGTCATGGGGCAGGGCTATCCCGACAGCAAGAATGTGAAATTCGGGGCCGGTCGCATCAAGTATCACATTGATTATATGGGGTGGTTGTTGGATCAACGTCGCTGGCTGGCGGGGGATGTGATGACTTTGGCCGATCTGACCGCTGCGGCGCATCTGAGCTGTCTTGATTATATTTCGGATGTGGACTGGAACCGTTCGGCTACGGTCAAGGACTGGTATGCGAAAATCAAATCGCGCCCGGCGTTCCGCACCTTGTTGGCCGATCAGGTACCGGGCTTCCCGCAGCCTGCACATTATGCCGACCTGGATTTCTAAAGCCATAAGCCGGGGGCTTTGCCCCCGGACCCCCAGGATATTTTCAGACAGATGAATCAGCAGTTGCGCGAAAAACTTGAGCTGCGGGCGCGTGAAGAGGGGTTTTCTGGCCTTGGAATCTGTGCGCCAGATGCCACACTCGATACTGCCGGCAGACTACGGAGCTATTTGGCTGACGGGCGACATGGCCAGATGAGTTGGATGGCCGAGCGCGAAAACTGGCGAGGCAATGCCGCCGCACTTTGGCCGGAGGCTCGGTCCGTGATCATGTTGGCCGAAGTTTACACGCCCGATTCAAACCCGATGGATGTTTTGCAACAACGGGACCGGGCTGCGATTTCGGTTTATGCGCAGGGCAAGGATTATCACGATCTGGTCAAGAAACGGCTGAAGCGGCTTGGGCGCTGGTTGTTGGAGGAGGCCACCCGCGCGTCGCTGGCCTGTGAAATCAAGGTATTCGTTGATACGGCACCCGTCATGGAAAAGCCATTGGCGCAAGCGGCCGGGTTGGGGTGGCAAGGCAAGCACACCAATATCCTTAGCCGCGATCTGGGCAGTTGGTTCTTTCTGGGGGCAATCTTCACCACGCTGGATTTGCCAAAGGACCGGACCGAAATCAGCCATTGCGGCTCGTGCACGGCTTGTCTGGATATCTGCCCGACCAAGGCTTTTCCGGCGCCGTATCAACTGGATGCTCGACGCTGCATTTCTTATCTGACCATCGAACACAAAGGCCCGGTTGATCTGGAATTGCGGGCGCTGTTGGGCAATCGGATCTATGGCTGCGACGATTGCCTGGCGATTTGCCCCTGGAACAAATTCGCGCAGGCTGCGACCGAAATCGGCTATCAGCCTCGCGTAGGAGCCCCGGAATTGGCTGAACTTGCCAGCTTGGATGACGCAGGCTTTCGTACCCGGTTTGCGGGCAGCCCTGTCAAGCGGATAGGTCGCGACCGTTTTATTCGCAATGTCTGCTATGCTATCGGGAATTCCGGACGGAAAGAGTTGATCCCTTCCGCCCGGATGCTGGTTGATGATCCAGACCCCAGCGTTGCAGATGCAGCACGCTGGGCCGTGGAGCGGTTGCAGGCCGTTTGATCAGCCCAGCGCCGAAAGACCCGACTCGATCGCCTCACATAGGATATCAGCCTCAATGCGGCCAAAAACCATCGGCGGTTTGAACTTCAGCACATTGTCCATCGGCCCGTCAGTTGAGGCCAGCACACCCATTTGCCGCATGTGATTGATCACAAGGCCCGCAGCTTCGGTTGCAGGTTCTCGGGTGGTGCGATCGGTGACCAACTCGATTCCCGAGAACATGCCCACGCCACGAATATCGCCGATCAAACTGTGGCGCTTGGCCAAATCGGCAAACTGCGACAACATGTAATTTCCGGTTTCAACTGCCTTGGCTTGTAAGCCTTCGGTTTTGATCACGTCCATGACTGCGTGACCGACGGCCATTGAAACCGGGTTGCCGCCAAACGAGTTGAAATACTCCATCCCATTGGCAAAGCGCGCGGCCAGTTCTGGCGTTGTGACCACGGCGGCGAGCGGGTGTCCGTTGCCGAAGGGTTTGCCCATCACCACGATATCGGGGGTGACGCCCTGCAATTCAAATGCCCAGAAATGCGCGCCAACTCGGCCAAAACCGCATTGAACCTCATCCGCGATACAAAGGCCACCCTCGGCGCGGATCAGACGGTAAACCTCGGCCAGATAGCCGGGCGGATAGACCACCTGACCGCCAACGCCGGAAATGGATTCGGCGATGAAGGCCGCCGCCCCATTTCCAGTTTTGGTTTTGACATTGGCCAGACAGCGCGAGACATCGGCCGCATAGGCAAGACCTGATGCCAGCGTCATTCCTGGGTGCTTGCCGCGGTAGGGGTCTGGGAAATCGGCGATTTCGACAAAATCAGGCTGCGGATAGCCGCCTTTGCGTTTGAACTTGTAAGGGCTGATGTCGATCATCCCGGAAGAATTGCCGTGATATCCCCAATCCAGCACCACGGTCGATTTCTTGCCCATTGCTGTACGTGCGATCCGCAGCGCCAACTCGTTCGCCTCGGTTCCCGAGTTCACGAAATAGGCAACCTTCAGGTTTCCGGGCAGGGTGGCCGTCAGGCGATCTGACAGATCAAGGATCAATTCGTTCAGATAGCGGGTGTTGGTGTTCAAAATTGCGGCCTGTCGGGCAATCGCTTCAACCACATGGGGGTGGCAATGGCCGACATGGGTGATGTTATTGACTGCGTCCAGATGCGCGCGACCGGTGTGATCATAGAGATACGACCCCTTGCCCCGTATGATTTTCAGCTTTTCCCTGTAGGAAATCGACAGCGACGGCCCAAGGCTATGGGCGCGCCGCGTCATAAGGGCTTCGGGTGGTGCGGGATCGACCGTGTAGCTTTCCGGGGCCAGCCGCAGGATCAGATTGGGGTCGATGCAGATGGCAGACCAGATATCCCAAAGGCTTTCATGACCGACGCCAAAGAAATTGCCCTGATTTTGGGCAAGCAGGCTGCTCATCACCTGAAAATGGATATGCGGCGCCCAGCCGCCGTTTTCAGGCCAATCGCCAAGATGGGCGATCAACTGCCCCGGAGCCACTTTCTGCCCCGGCTGCAACAGGCCGGGAAGTGAACCGCCCAAATGGCCATAGAGCGTCCAGAAGGGTGAGCCATCCGGTGTTTCGTGTTTCAAGATCAGGGTGTTGCCATAATCCAGCGGGTCGGCATTATAGGTGACGAAGGCCACTTCGCCTGCCAATGGCGCGTAAACCGGGGTGCCGGCAGGGGCGAAAACGTCGATCCCAAGATGCTTTGTTCGCCGTTCCGGTGAGGCAGCATCGGCGAACTGATCGGTTTGATAAACCGTGCGCTTTTCGCCATATGGGCCAAAGCCGTAAAAAACCACCTCGGCAGGTAACTGCGCCGGACGTTGGGCCGAAAACCAGTCATCAAAGCGCTTATCTGAAAAAGCGGGCATATCGGCATGGGTGCCGTCAGTCAAAACGGCAATGCGGGCGGCTTTGTCCAACTCGGGAAGAAACAGCGGGGCAACAGGGGTTTTGCCAAGGTGATCGCGCAGAGCCTCCACGCCTTTGGTCGCCGTAAAGCCTGCCGCACTCCGGCAGAGAGCCACCATGAATTCAGGGTCGATCCGGTCCAGCCGCTCAAGAAGGGCAAAGGCCGGGGCTTGCGAAATCAGCAAATAGTCATTTTCGGGATGTTCCTTGGCGCGATGCGAGGAAATGCACACGCTGGCCACCAAACGCATTCGCATCAGATCATAAAGTGCATCGGCCTCTGGTTCTTGCAACGGGAATGCAGCAACATAGCCTGAAATAAGCGCGCGCATGGCGGTATAGAGATCGGTCTGGTCCAACAAGGCATAGGACAGCGCGATGGCCAATTCATTCACCGTGCGTCCGTGACACATATCACCAAAGTCGATCAGCCCGCAGATCCGGTTCTGATCGGCAGGATCGGTGATCAGGTTGTTGTCATTGGCATCCTGATGCAGCACCGAAGCCCGCAAGGATGGCAGCAGCGGCATGATTGAGCCGCGATAGCGGGCAAAAAGGTCTTGCACCAGGGCGCGGCGCTGCGGGTCTACAATATCATCCGCCCATGGAAATAAATTGCTCACATGATCAAGCGACCAGATAAAGTCTTCACGAAAGGCCTCTGGATGGGCAAAGCCCTGCAAATCATGAGAGATTTTCCCCATGAAGGCGCCCAGGCTGTGCAACTGTTCAGGGGAGCGCAGGGTTGCGCTCATCATCGGGCCGTCCAGCCAACTGACCAGCCGGACCATGCAGCTGCGTCCGTCGATCACCACTGTTTTTACAAGACTGCCATCCAGAGCCTGGATCACATGCGGCACCCCCGACGTGCCTTGCAGCGCCAGATGTTGCAGCGTTGCGTTTTGCAGGGCGATCTGTGCGGGATCTTCGCCGGCATTGGCGATCTTGAGCACATAGCTTGTCCCATCAGCATCAATCCGTGCGTTTTGATCACGCTCGGAGTTCAAGAGCCGTGCCTTGCCTTTCATCCCGAACAAATCTTCCGCGAGTGTCTCAATCTCGGCGGCGGTGAGGGTAGGAGGCGGAGTTTCGAAGGCGGACATCGGCGGGTTTTCCTTTGCGCTGTGATGCGCGGGAGTTTGCAGATTTCTGCCACTACTGCCAGCACTGTTTGGCCTGCTAGAAATAACTTCGCACCAAAGCACCGGAGACCAGGCTCCACCCATTCGCGGCCACAAAGAAAGCCAGCTTGAACGGCAGGGAGACAGCCGCAGGGGGCACCATCATCATGCCCATCGACATCAGAACTGCCGCTACCACCAGATCAATGATCAGAAACGGCAGATAGATCAGAAAGCCGATTTCAAACGCGCGCTGAATTTCGGACAGCATGAATGAGGGCACCAGCACCGAAAGCGGTGCCTGCGCAGGCAAAGTCGCCGGGCCGGGCCGCAATGCCTGCATGGATGCAAATGTATCGCCATCAAGCCGGGCGGACATGAAGCTGCGAAAGGGCGCCAGAATCAGCGGAATCGCAGTTTGCAGGTCCACAGTGCCGTCCTGTAGCGGGACAACGCCTTTGGTATAGGCCTCGGTGAATACGGGATCCATGACAAACCAGGTCAGGAACAGAGCCAGGCTGACTATCAGCATGTTCGGAGGCGACTGTTGCAGCCCGATACCTTGCCGCAGGATCGACAATACAGTGACGATGAACGGAAAGCAGGTGACCATCACCGCCAGTCCCGGCACAATGCTCAGAATCGTGATAAGCGCCAGCAACTGGATAGACCGGCCAGCCAATGAGCCGTCATCCCCCAGATTTATGGCAAGATCCTGCGCAAAGGCAGGCGCGGCGGCCACCAACAGCAAAACAGCCGCCAAGGGCCATAGCCGCGTGTTTTGCATCACAAGCCGCCTTTCAGGTTCGCCACTTCTGTCAGGCGCACGGCGAGCTTTCCGGTGGTATCGCCCTCCACCTCTTGCAACTCACCGCGCGCAATCAGGCGATCTCCGACATAAAGCTCGACCGGGTCGTCAACCCGTCGGTCAAGCTGCAAAACGGCGTCACGACTAAGCCGCAACAGATCACGCACCAAGGGCCGCGCCTTGCCAACCGAGATGGTGACCTCGATCGGCACTTGGGCAAAGGGGTTTGTATCGGGAAGGTCATCCATTCCGGGGGCTCCTTTCGGGAGATTGGAAGAAAGCGCAGACGGCAGTTGCAATCTCTTGTGTGGCGCGGGTCAGGTCGATCTTGGTCTCTTGCTGGCCAAGGCGCAGATAGACCTGTCCTTCGGCCAGACTGGGCTCTTCTTGCAAAATCACAGACAGGCCCGGCACGCGTTCCAAAAGCAGCTCTAGTGCCGGGCGAGCGGCCGGGTTCAGCACCAGTGTCATGGGCGTTTCGGACAATTGCCCCGCCACGGGCATCATTTCGGCCAGCACCATGGGGGCAAGCGTTTCACGGGCAATCGCGGGCAGCAATCGCCCGACCATCTCTGTCATCAGGGGCTCGATTGCGCGCAACACATGGACGCGGGCTTCTTGATAGGTAAAGCTGAGGCTTTGCAGATTGCGCGCCAGATCGGCCTGCATTCGGGCCTGATCTTCGGATTGTGCGGCAGCGGCATCATCCCAGCCTGCCGTATAGCCGCTTTCATAGGCAGCGAGTTTGACTTCCTCCAGCGCAATGGCGTCCATGACAGCGATGGAGGGGCCATCACGACGTTCGGTTGATTCAAATACCTCAAGTTTTACGGCCATCATCCGCGCTCCTCATGCATCTCCATCCAACCCCGCAAGATTTCGACTGATTCGCTTTGGCGCTCGGTGATCAGGCGGCGGAGGAGCGCGACCGGATCGGTGACATCATCTTCGGGGGACACCAGCGACATGGCAGGAATCACTTGTCCGTCATCAATTTCACCGGTCAGCACATGCGCCTCTGCCGGTCCGGGTAACGCACGATTGCTTGCCGGGTCGGTCACCTCAGACCTGCGATGTCCAGAGGTGATCAGCGGGCGGATCACGAAGAGAGCCAGCACCAGCGCGACAAGGCCCAACACCACGATCTGAATGAGCGACATCACATTCAGCGGCCCCATTTGCGAAAAGAGACTGGCTGTAACCAAATCACCCGTTGCCGCCTCGGGTTGAAAAGTCAGCGATTTCACCACCAACACATCGCCGCGCGTCTCATCAAGCCCGACTGCCGAGGCCACCAATTCGCGCAGCACCACCAGTTCGCTATCTGCGCGCGGTTGTTGGCTGACGGTGCCATCTGCTGCGGTGACGGCTTCCCCGTCAATCAACACAGCAACCGAGATCTTCCGAAGTGCCCCCGGTATCCGCAGCACGTCGCGTTGGGTTTGTGATACCTCGTAATTCACTCTTTCCCGGTTTTCCTTGTTTTCCGACTTGCCCGTCGCATCCGCCGCCGCATTTCCCGCAGGCAGGTTCGAGGCGACCGTCACATTGCCGGCGGGGTCAGTGGATGTGCCCGACCGCGTTTCGGTTTCGGAGGAAATCGCCACTTTGCCCTGCGGATCGAAAGTCGTTTCGGTAATCGTCTCGCGCTCGGTCACGACATCGACAGCTACTTCAACCACGGCCTTGCCGGGGCCCACCCGTGCCTCCAGCAGACGCTCGACATTGCGTTTGATCTCTGCCGCGCGGGTGTCACTGGTTCCACCGCTCAAAGCAGCGTCAGGCTCGGGGTCGATCAACCCTGCGACGGAATCAATGACCTGGACAGCTTCCGGGCGCATCCCCGGCACCGCTGCCGCCACCAGATGTCGGATCGCTTTGGCCTGAACCGTGGCGAGTGTGCCGCCCTTGGTGGTGACGGTTACACTGGCGCTGGGTTGTGCGTCACGCTGAAACGGCTGGTCTGGTGCCTGAGCGATATGCACCCTTGCTGCCCGTACCTGTGGATTGGCCAGGATCGTGCGGGCCAACTCGCCTTCCTTGGCGCGCCAATAGGCTGCATCGAACATCTGCGAGGTGGTTCCGAACCCTGACAAGCCATCCAGCAACTCATAGCCGGAGCCTCCAGCGGCCGGCAAACCTTCGGCGGCCAAGGTCATACGCAGGCTGTCACGCTGGCTGCCGTCAACATAGATTGATCCGCCGCGGATCTCGTAGGTCACACCGCGTTGATCCAATGCGGCCACCACATCGCCGGCCGCCGCAGGTTCAAGGCCGGCGTAGAGCAGGGTCAACCCGGCAGTCTCAGTCAGGCGGGAAAGGCCAAATATGGCCATAAACATCGCCAGTGTCGCCCCCAGAATGATCACCCGCCGCCGGAGGTTGAGCGACTGCCAAAGCGACAAAAGATTCTGCAACATCATTCTCCGACCACTGGGCTTCTGCCCGCTCTGTGCAGCATTGCGGGATCGGCCTTAACAATCGGTTAGTGTCCTTCGGTCTATCTTTGTTCTGTGAAAAAATGAGAGGCAAAAAATGGCCGAAACCCCAGACCCACCAGTGGCAGAGCCAAAGAAAAACCTGAAAAGGCCGTTACTTATCGGTCTGATGCTGGCGTTTCTTCTGGGTGGCGGAGGCTTTTACGCCGCATGGTCGGGTTTGATTCTCGAGGCTGGCCATGCTGTCGATGGGGATGGGGCGGCCGCTCTGCCTGATATTGCCTTCGTCCCGGTGGAACCGTTGATCATTTCGTTGGGCGCGATGACGGATAACCGCCATCTGCGCTTTGCCTCACAATTGGAGGTGGCGGGGGGCCATTCAGAAGAAGTCAGCCATCTGCTGCCGCGAATCTCTGATGTGATGAACAGCTATTTGCGCGCGATTGACGTGGCTGAGTTGGAAAACCCCGCTGGTCTGGTGAGAATGCGGGCGCAGATGCTGCGCCGCATCCAGATTGTCACTGGTGAAGGCCGCGTGCGCGACCTTCTGATCACTGAATTCGTGCTGAACTGAAGAGGGTGAGATGGGCTTTATTGCAGATATTCTGATGGCGGCGGGCAGCTTTGGCGTGGCGATCTATTGCTACGTCCTGTCCGGTCGTTTGAAACGGTTTGCGGCTTTGGAATCCGGGATGGGGGGGGCAATCGCCGTGCTTTCGATACAGGTTGACGATATGACCAAAGCGCTGGAAAGGGCGCGGAGTGCTGCCAATGGCTCGGCGGGCAATCTGGAAACGATGACCTTGCGGGGCGAGGCGGCCGCGGCCCGGTTGGAGCTGTTGGTGGCGGCGCTGCATGATCTTCCTGAACCGGATCCCGCTGGGCGCAAGCCAACAGAGGAGGCCGCAGACCGCAGGCTTCGGGTATTGCGTCGACGGGGTACGGGGCCAGAAATGGAGGCGGCGGAATGAAACGTCCCCTGTTGCGTGCTCGGGGTGCGCCGGTGATTCTGGCGCTGTTGCTGGCGGCATCCGGGGCCCTTCGTTTAGGTTCGGGCATTGGCAAGGCGTTTGCGAATGCCGAAACGCCAGTGATTGCAGTTGCGTCTGATCCAGTGGCTTGCCCTGTGCCACCGCTTGCTCTGGCACAGGCGTTGACGCAAAGAGAGTTCGCTCTTGCCACTCGTGAAACGGCCAATGACGACAGGATGGCCGCACTGACCCTTGCCGACCAGGCCGTGAGCGCAAGGCTCAAGGAGTTACAGGACGCGCAATCGCAGTTGAAAGCCACTTTGTCACTGGCCGATGGCGCTGCGGAGGAGGATCTCAAACGCCTTACCTCCGTCTACGAAGCAATGAAGCCGGCAGACGCGGCCGCCTTGTTTGAAGCCATGGAGCCAGATTTTGCGGCGGGCTTTCTGGGCCGGATGTCTGCGACTTCGGCTGCGGCAGTACTTTCCGGCATGAAACCACAAAGTGCCTATTCGATTTCGGTGCTTATTGCGGGACGCAACGCGCTGGTTCCCAAGACCTAAGGCTTTTCTTAACCGGCAGTGTGCAAGGCTCGGACAACAAGAATAGAAAGCGGAATCGGCATGTTCGGTATCATCGGCATCGTAGTTATCCTTGTCATGGTGTTCGGT
>JAGPBG010000287.1 GCA_018063485.1 Cypionkella sp. | reverse complement strand
GGTGGAAAAGGCTGTCGGTCTGAAAGCCGTTGGCCGTGTTGACCAGAGATCTTTCATGTAAATCAATGAGGTGTGCAACAACGCTAAGCTCGGCGGCGGGCCATAGGGCGGGGGTGATGGCCGAATAGAGGGCAGCGGTCAAGTCGCGGGGGGTGGCTGGGCCGATAGCAAGTGCGCTTACTATGGCCTGTTCGCGGGCTTTGCGGTGCTGCCACAGGTCTTCAAGGCGCTGGCTCGTATTGAGGATCTTGGGACCGTGGCCGGGCAGGATCGCCGTCCAATCGCTTGCCATCAAGCGCCTTAGTGAGGTCATGTAATCGCGCATATGGCCATCGGGAGGCGCAATCAGGCTGGGGGCCCAAGCCATCACATGATCGCCGCTGAACAGCACCGACCCCAGCGCAAGGCAGATATGGCCCCCCATATGTCCCGGGGTGTGAAGGACACGCAAGCCACCCTGACCAAATGCGATTTCATCGCCGTCGCAAAGCAATACATCAGGTACGCAGTGAACGTCGGCGCCTTCGCCAGCCATCTGCATCCCTGCCTTGACCAGTCTTTCAATCGTTGGGTGGCGGCCCGAAGTTGCGCCGCCATAGGCCATGATCGGTGCCTGGGTCTTGTCAGACAAGCGGCGGGCGAGGGCCGAGTGATCCAGATGGGCGTGGGTCACGACAATGGCATTGAGCTTGCGTGGGCCGATGGCACAGAGCAGAGCCTCAAGATGGGCCGGGTCATCGGGGCCGGGGTCGATGACGATTGCCGCGTCTTCACCGTGCAACACATAGGAGTTGGTGCCGGGGCCCGTCATGGGGGAGGGGTTGTTGGCGCTCACCGTCAGGATATCTGCGGGCTGGCTGATTGTTGCCTTGTCAGTGTCCATCGGTCTTTCCATCGCGCGTTGTCACCGCTAGTCTTGGCGCTATGCGTATCAGCATCAAGCCATTTTTGCCGCGTTCGCTGTTTGGTCGGGCCGCCATGATTTTGGTGGTGCCGATCGTGATGATCCAGCTTGTGGTCTCCCTGATCTTTATCCAACGCCATTTTGAGGGGGTCACGCGGCAGATGACGCGATCGGTCCTGATTGAGATCAACTACTTGCTGGATGTTGCGTCGCAATCGACCGTCCCGGTTGAGCAGGGCAAGGCGGCGGAAATGGGTGCGGCACTTCAAATTGGAATTTCTGCCCCGCCCGAGGATTTTACCCGGCAGGACAGGCGCGGGTTTTGGGATTGGTCGGGGCGTGAGGTGATCGCCACGCTGCGGGAGGGATTGCCGGGGATCGAGGCCGTTGATCTGACCAATCCAGACAACGAGGTGCGTATTCTGTTGCCCGGTGCGCAGGGTGATCTGATGGTCACGGTGGCGCGGGCGCGGGTTTCGGCCTCTAACCCGCATCAGTTGTTGGTGATCATGGTTGCAGCCTCGATCCTGTTGACACTGATATCCTATATTTTCCTGCGCAATCAGCTTTCGCCGATCACAAGGCTGGCGTTGGCTGCCGAGGCTTTTGGCAAGGGGCACAATGTGCCTTATCGCTTGCGCGGGGCCACCGAAGTGCGGGCGGCTGGGGCAGCGTTTCTGGATATGCGCGCCCGGATCGAGCGGCAGATCGAGCAGCGCACCTTGTTGCTGTCGGGTGTCAGCCATGATCTGCGCACGCCGCTGACGCGGTTGAAGCTGGGTCTGGCCTTTTTGCGCGAAGATGAAGAAACGGCGGCGCTGAAGGAAGATGTGGCGCAGATGGAGCGGCTGGTGAATGAGTTTCTGGCCTTTACACGCGGCGATGCGATGGAAGAGCCGCGGCCCTGCGATCCGGCGCAATTGGTGCGCCATGTGATCGAGAATGCGCGCAGGGCCGGGCAGAACGTCCGCCCCGGTGCGATTGAGGGGTCGCGCAATCCGGTGCGGATGCGCCCGCAAGCGGTGGAGCGGGCGTTGGACAACCTGATCGGCAACGCGGTGCGTTTTGGCAGTTTTGCCGAAGTATCATTGGAAGTGACCGACCGGGTGGTCAGGCTTGTGGTGGAAGACGATGGCCCCGGCATTCCGGCCGATCAGCGCGAAGAAGCGGTGGTGCCGTTTGCGCGGCTGGATGAGGCGCGCGATCCCAACCGGGGCGGTGGGGTGGGGCTGGGTCTGTCGATTGCCGCAGATATTGCGCGCAGCCATGGTGGAGCGTTGCGTCTGGGGCAAAGCCAAAAACATGGCGGTTTGCGGGCCGAATTGACCCTCGCGCGTTAGGGTCCGCTTTGAAGCGGGTTCAAGGTGATCACCCGCCCACCTGCGGCGGCGGCGTCTTCGGCGTCATGGGTGACCAGAACCACCGGCAGGCCCAGACGGCGGGCCTCATCCAGAACATAGCTGCGGATTTGCGCGCGCAGAGTGGCGTCAAGCCGCGAGAAGGGTTCATCGAGCAGCAAAGCCTTGGGCTCCGCCAGCAGGGTGCGCAGCAGGGCTACGCGGGTTTTCTGGCCGCCTGACAGGGTTGCAGGGTCGCGATGGGCAAAATCGGCAAGACCGGCGCGCTCAAGCGCCGCCATGATGACCTCGCGGCGTTTGGCGCGCGGTTGCACCGATGGATGCAGGCCAAAGCCCAGGTTGTCGGCCACCGACAGATGGGCAAACAGCACCGCATCTTGAAACAGGATGCCGATGCGGCGGCGATTGGTGGGCAGGTCGGTGATATCCTGTCCGGCCAACAGGATGCGCCCTTGCAGATGAAAGCTTGTTGGCAGCGCGCCGATGATTGCAGCCAGAAAGGCGGACTTGCCCGAACCTGATGGTCCCATGACGGTGAGCACTTCACCCGGAGCGATGTTGACGTTCAACTCGATCAGGGTTTGGCCATGCAGCAACAGCACCAGATCTTGCAGGCAAAGGCCGGAACTGCTCATCTTTCCCCCTCGGGCAACAGCCCGCGACGGTTGCGAAATACCACCGCTGGCACTGCCAGCGCCAGCATGAATCCGGCGGCGGGCAGCAGCATTTGCGCAAGACCATAAGCGCCGATGATGCGCCGGTTGCCGCCGGAGGCCAGCGCCACTGCTTCGGTGGTCAGGGTTTCCACCCGTCCGCCGCCGATCAGCAGGCTGGGCAGGTATTGGCCGACCGACACTGCAATGCCCACCGCGCTGGCCGTCAGCAATGGGGCCAGCAGCATCGGCAGACGCAGGCACCAGAAGATGCGGGTGTCGCTGGCACCAAGGCTGGCCCCGATCAGGGCGATCTGGGGATCAAAGCGGCGATAGGGTGTGGCCAGTGACAAAAACACATAGGGCAGCACAAAGACCAGATGGGCGGCGGTAACGCTGGCCAGACTGCCCGCAGCTCCCAGATGCAGCGCCAGCACCTGAAGCCCCGGCAGAAAGGCGATCTGCGGCACCAGAAGCGGCAGATAAAGCATGATCTGTGCCGGGCGGCCCATTTGGAGGTGGTAGCGTTGCTCGGCCTCAAGACAGCCCAATGTCAGCGCCATGGCCAATGCGGTGGACAGGGTTGCGATCACAAGAGTGTCGGTCAAGGTCTTGGCCAGATCCGATCCGGCAAGCCGCCATGTGCCAAGGGTCAGGGTTTCGGGCAGAGCGTTTGGAAAGCTCCAAAGCCCGGCCACAGACCACAGCGCAAGGCCGCACAGACCCGCCAGCAAGGACAGCGCCACGGTGCCGCCAAGCCCGGCGGCAAAACGGGTTGCCGGGGTATCCAGCGCCTGTCCACGCCAGCCGTTGCAAGCCAGATGTGGCAAGGCGCGGGCGCAGGCGATCTCGATCAGGCGCAGGATAGCAAGACCCGCCAGCACCAGCGCGATTTGCAGCAAGGCGGCGGCAGCGGCAGTGCCGCGCTGGGCGAGGCTGGGGTCCATCATCCAATTGGTGATCTGCACCGACAAGGTAGGCGGCAGCGAGGGGCCAAGGATCATCGCCATCTCTACCGCTGTCATTGCATAGGCCAGCAC
>JAGPBG010000286.1 GCA_018063485.1 Cypionkella sp. | reverse complement strand
GGCAGCAAGCGAATACAGGATCCGGTTGCGCAGCTCTTTCAGATGCTCGATCAGCGGGGCCGAGCTGTCGTCAACACTATCGGTC
Source organism: Cypionkella sp. (assembly GCA_018063485.1). Taxonomy (GTDB): domain Bacteria; phylum Pseudomonadota; class Alphaproteobacteria; order Rhodobacterales; family Rhodobacteraceae; genus CBDUEF01. The sequence goes on along the minus strand of JAGPBG010000286.1, from coordinate 3,875 downwards.
TGGCTCATGCTTCTTCGGCTTTCTTGACCGTTTTGCGCGGGGCGCGGGGCTTGGGAGCAACGGGTGCGGTTTCAGCAGCGGGTTTCGCCCTTGGTTTCGCGGCCGCCTTCTTGACCACGGGCGTGGGCGCATTCACCGCCTTCAACTTTTCGGCCGTCTCGGCCAGGATCGCCTTTTTCGCCGCCTGCTTTTGCGCCAGTGCCTTGGTCGCCGGACCCATTTCCGGGGTCACTCCTGCCACGGGTTCTGCCGCCGCAACCGGCGTTATCACCCGTGCCGCCGGGCTAGCCGTCGGTTTGACCGCGTTCTTGATCGGATCCCATTTCTCGAACCGATCCGCCGCATTTTTCACCGCATCAAGTCCCAGCGATTTCGCCGAGGTCGCCGCTTTGACATCCTTGGCCACATCCGCCACGCCGGATTCCTTGGCCGCTTCCTCCATCGCCCGGCTGAACTCGCGGCCCATGGCGCGGATCTTGGCCGTAAAGCGGCCCACCTGTCGAAACATGTCGGGCAAGTCCTTTGGTCCGATCACGATCAGCGCCACAACGCCCACGACCAAAAGCTCGGAAGCCCCGATGTCAAACATGCTGAAATTCCCTCAAGTGGTTTTCAAACCTTGTCTTTTTCAGCAGGGGTCACGTCTTTGGCCGCCGTCGATGCCTCTTTCTCGATCTCTTCGGTGCCATCCTTCACGCCCTTCTTGAACGCGGTGATGCCTTTGCCCACCTCACCCATCAGCGAGCTGACCTTGCCGCGGCCAAACAGCACCAGCACCACAATGCCGATCACCAGAAGCTGCCATGGTCCCATTTGCATATCGAATTCCTCCATACCGCCGCCAAGCGCGGCTCTTGCCCCCTGACTATGGGACATCGCGGCGCAATCAAAGAGCCAAACATGCAGTTTCGCCTTCCCTCCCCCCCCCTGAAGCTGCATATTACTGACATCTATATGTCAGTTGCCTGGGGATAATGATGCGACGCTCGGACCGATTGTTTGATCTGATCCAGATGCTGCGCGACGGCCGATTGCACCGCGCCAGCGAAATGGCCGAGCGGATGCAGGTCTCGGAGCGCACCATCTGGCGCGATATGAGCACGCTAATGGAATCAGGCCTGCCACTCGAAGGCGAGCGCGGCGTCGGCTATATCTTGCGGGCGCCGATGACCCTGCCCCCGATGATGCTCAATCTGGCCGAACTTGAGGCTTTGCGGGCGGGGTTGAGCCATGTCGCACAAGGTGCCGATAGCGGGATGGCGAGGGCGGCGCGCGGTCTGGCAATGAAGATCGCGGCCGTCACCCCAGCGCCGATTTCCGCCGATCCTGACAATTTATTTGCTCTGCACCCCAAGAAACCCGCCCGCCAAAAGCCGTATCTGCCACCGCTGCGCGCCGCAATCCGCAGCAAGGAACGGGTGACGCTCAGCTATCTGGAATTCGATGGCCAGGAAAGCCACGGCGATACCCGGCCCCTGCGACTGGATCTCGACGGGCGGGTCTGGACCCTGATCACCTGGTGCGAATCACGCAATGACTTCCGTACCTTCCGGGTGGACAGAATACTCGCCGTGCAGCGCACGGGTGAGAGATTTGCAGCGGAAAAGGGCAAGACCCTGGCCGATCTGGCCCTGCGAACTGGCCTATAGGCCAAAGGTCAGGCGATTGATTTCAAAGCCGGAAACACAAAACACCTGTCACGCCGGATCATCAACCACAGCGTCGCACCCAATTTTGGCAAAAACACCCCTGGCACGGCGGCCGTCAGGATTGAGCCGTCAAAATCCATTCGGAATTCCACCAGACTCTCGCGGCCCAGATAGCGCGCTCGCGTCACCACCCCGCGCGCCGGGGTGCCATCCTTGGACGTTGGATTGGGACCGCGCCCGCCGCGATCGAAGTCGATCTTCAGGTGTTGCGGGCGAATGACAATTTCAACTTCGGCCCCATCGGCATGGCCGGGAGTCAGAAAGGCTCCAAACGGGGTCTGTGTGAGTGCGCCTTTGGTAACGCCGTGAATCACATTGATATCGCTAAAGAATGCGGCAGAAGCCTGATCGATGGGAGCGTTATAGACATTATAGGGCGCACCGCCCTGCACAATGCGCCCATCGCGCATCAAGGCGATCTCATCGGCCATGCGCATCGCCTCATCCGGCTCATGCGTGACCAAAAGCACCGCCGCGCCTTCCTCCTTCAACACCCGCAGTGTCGAATCGCGGATGCCGTCGCGCAAACGGTTGTCGAGGCCGGAAAACGGCTCGTCCATCAGCATCACGCGCGGACGCGGAGCCAGGGCCCGCGCCAGCGCCACGCGTTGTTGCTCGCCGCCCGACAACTCATGCGGGTGTTTTGCGTCAAACCCCGAAAGATTAACCTTTTCAAGAAGCTCTGATACACGCCTCATCTTGGCAGTCTTGTCGCCCGTCAGGCCAAAGGCAACATTTCCCGCTACCGAAAGATGCGGAAACAGCGCAAAATCCTGAAACATCAGACCAACGCCGCGCGCTTCGGGGGGCAGGCTGCTCCGCTCATCGCAAACCGTTGCACCATCAATCAAAATCCGGCCCTGATCCGGGCGATCCACCCCGGCAATCATCCGCAGCGTCGTCGATTTACCGCAGCCTGACGGCCCCAAGAGACAGGTGACCTGCCCCGCGGCCACCTGCAAGGAGACGTCTGAAACCACGCGCTTGCCGCCGAACATTCTGGTCAGCGATTGAACCTCAAGGCGGTAGGGAGTGCCCGGCATGATAATCCTACGGTTTTCCTAGGACATTCCCTAACAGTGTCGCGCCACCGGGGCAAGGCTACAGCGTTGCATTGGTCGCGCCGCCATCCAGCAAGATATTCTGGCCCACAATGAACCCCGCATGACGGCTGCACAGAAAAGCGCAGGCCGCGCCGAACTCGGCAGGTGTGCCATAGCGGCGCACGGGAATGCCCGCCTCACGCTCGGCGCGCGCCTGTTCCATGCTGATGCCTTTGGCTTTCATCACAGCAGAATCCAGCGAAACTGCCCGATCCGTTGCGTGAATACCGGGCAGCAAGTTATTGATCGTGACGCCAAATTGCGCAACCTGCCGTGAGGTTCCGGCAACAAAACCGGTCAACCCGGCCCGCGCGCTATTTGACAGGCCCAATTGGGCAATCGGGGCCTTGACCGATTGCGAGGTGATGTTCACCACCCGGCCCCAGCCGCGCCCGATCATCCCCGGCAATAGCGCGGTCATCAGCGCGATCGGTGTCAGCATATTGCCATCCAGCGCCTTGATGAAATCGTCACGCGTCCAATCCGTCCACATCCCCGGTGGTGGCCCGCCCGCGTTGGTGATCAGAATATCCACATCGCCTGCCGCCGCCAGCACCGCCGCCCGACCGTCTTCAGAGGTGATATCGGCGGCAACCGCCGTCACCTGCACTCCAAAGCCGCGCAACTGTGCCGCCGTCTCGTCCAGCGCTTCGGCCCCGCGCGCGTTGATCACCAGATCAACTCCCGCCTCGGCCAAAGCCATGGCACAGCCACGCCCCAACCCCCTGGACGCCGCCGCCACCAAGGCCCGCTTGCCCCTGATCCCCAAATCCATCCGATTGCCCTCTCCCGATTTGGATCAGGGTATCATCGCCGGCACGCTGCGCAAGACGCCACATGGTTGCACCTGTGGGGCCAATCCGGCCTTCCATCTCTCCTTTCTCCTTCAAAAAAACACAGTCATCACATATGTTTGACGTCAGATTACGTCCGTGCCAAACTGGGTCTTATCAAAATTACCGCACCGTTTCAGCGGGTTGCTCCGAATTTTCGACAGGATTGAATGCCGATATCGCCCTCAGTTCCACCCGCTCAAACCTGCCAAGTGCTTGCGGCAGAGGAT
>JAGPBG010000017.1 GCA_018063485.1 Cypionkella sp. | reverse complement strand
ATATCTCGAACGCTTCGGCCAGCGGATTGGGGGGGCACCCGAAACATGTGATCATGCTGACCTGCGACGCTTACGGCGTGCTGCCTCCGATTTCACGGCTGTCGCCGGCGCAGGCGATGTATCATTTTCTATCGGGTTTCACCTCGAAAACACCGGGCACCGAGCGCGGGGTGCTGGAGCCGACCCCAACCTTTTCGACCTGTTTCGGCGCGCCCTTCATGCCGCGTCGGCCCGAGGTATATGGCAAACTCCTGCAGGAAAAGATCGCCAAGTTCGGCGCCTCGTGCTGGCTGGTCAATACCGGCTGGACAGGCGGTGCCTTTGGCACCGGCAAGCGGATGCCGATCAAGGCAACACGGGCCTTGCTGACGGCTGCGCTGAACGGAACGCTGGCGAAAGCCGAGTTCCGCCGCGATCCCAATTTCGGCTTTGACGTGCCCGTTTCAGTGGCCGGGGTGGATGACGCCTTGCTGGACCCGCGCCAAACTTGGGCAGACGGAGAGGCTTATGATGCTCAGTCCCGCAAATTGGTTGGGATGTTTGCCCGGAATTTCGACCAATATGTCCCCCATATTGATGCCGATGTTAAAGCGGCAGCGATCCGGTAAAACCTTGCCTTAAGGTGCCGCATCTGTGCGGTGCCTTTCAACCTTCCACAAATCCGAGGCTTGCAGGGCAGAATTTGCGCCAGGTTAACGCTTTCCTGGCCATCCACTGCCGGAGTGTAAACCCCGCCGAGACACATTCGAAACTATTGTCAAGATTTTGCGAAAGTATGTTGCGCTGCAATTGCGAAGGCGCTAGGCATTTTGCATCCGCAGCATTCCTGAAGGTATCGCCATGGCCCTCGATTCCCCTGACGCCGTCTTGATGGCCGATCTTTTGCCGCTGACCGAACAAGCACTGCCAGAAATCGAGACGCTGTTTGACGCCGCCCGCGAAGCCTTGCGCAGCCGCGTCACCCTTGGTGGAAAGATTTCTGCCTCGGCGCTTGAGGAGCACCAATGCGCAGCCCACGGCCTGTCTTGGCTGGCCACCTATGTCCAGGCGCTGCGCCAATTGCGACACTGGGCCGGGCGGCTTGAGGCCGAAGGCGGCTTTGGCGAGATGGAAGCCCTGATCCTGCAAATCGGCTTTGGCGAATATCTCGCACAGATCTACGGCGGTATCCCCATGTCGCAGGGTGAGATCGCCCGGCTGGCAGATCTGGGAATTTCCGCCACGGCAGGGCTACCAGCCGCGCAACTGATCGCCAAGGGGAATACTCCTGTTGCGCGGATGCGCCTGGTTGCGTTGATGCGCGACAATCATGGCCGCGCCACTTTTGGCACCACCGGACTTGATGCCGAACTGGAGATGATCCGCGACCAGTTTCGCCGCTTTGCCGATGATGAGGTGATCCCCCACGCCCATGGCTGGCATCTGCGCGATGAATTGATCCCGATGCAGATCATCGAAAAGCTGGCAGAGATGGGGGTGTTTGGCCTGACCATTCCCGAAGAATTCGGCGGCTTTGGGTTAAGCAAAGCCTCGATGGTGGTGGTGAGTGAGGAATTGTCGCGCGGCTATATCGGGGTAGGCTCTTTGGCCACGCGCAGCGAGATTGCCGCAGAATTGATCCTGTGCGGCGGCAACGACGTTCAAAAGGCGCAGTGGTTACCGAAACTGGCCAGCGGGGAAATCCTGCCAACGGCGGTGTTTACCGAGCCAAATACCGGGTCTGATCTGGGATCTTTGCGCACGCGGGCGGTGAAAGCGGGCGATGATTGGGCGGTGACCGGCAATAAAACCTGGATCACCCATGCCGCGCGCACCCATATGATGACACTTCTGGCACGCACTGACCCAGACACCAGTGATTACCGGGGCCTGTCGATGTTTCTGGCCGAAAAAACACCCGGAACCGATGCCGAACCTTTTCCGACACCGGGCATGACCGGGGGCGAGATTGAGGTTCTGGGCTATCGCGGGATGAAGGAATATGAGCTGGCCTTTGACGGTTTTGCGGTAAAGGGCGAAAATCTGCTGGGCGGCGTGCCGGGTCAGGGTTTCAAGCAGTTGATGCAAACCTTTGAATCTGCGCGCATCCAAACCGCGGCGCGGGCGGTGGGCGTGGCGCAATCGGCGCTGGAACTGGGGATGAAATATGCCGAGGACCGCAAGCAATTCGGCAAAGCCCTGATCGAATTTCCGCGCGTGGCGGGAAAACTCGCGATGATGGCGGTTGAAATCATGATCGCGCGGCAGTTGACCTATTATTCCGCCTGGCAAAAAGACCATGACAGGCGCTGTGATCTTGAGGCCGGGATGGCCAAACTGCTCGGCGCGCGGGTGGCTTGGGCGGCGGCGGACAATGCGCTGCAAATCCACGGCGGCAACGGCTTTGCGCTGGAATATCAGATTTCCCGCATCCTGTGCGATGCACGGATTCTGAATATCTTCGAAGGGGCGGCAGAGATTCAAGCACAGGTGATCGCGCGGCGCTTGCTGGATTGAGCCGTCAGTCCATATCCCCACCGCGTGAGGGCCGCGGCACCCCCAAGCGCGGATGCAGCCGCCCGGCCACGGCATAGGCGGCAGCCATTCCCCCCGCGCAGGCGGCAAAAATCGCAGCCGTCGGCGCAACCGCAAGCACTGCCCAGGCAACCCCAGGTGTCAGAATCGACGATACATCGCGAAAGCTTGAATAGACCGCCGACATCTCGGTGCGCTCGGAGGGTTTAACCGACATCATGAACGGCAGGCCGCCCACTACGTCCAGCAATACCAGAAACACCGAAGCTCCCATCATGGCGATCACCGCCAGCCAAGGCAGCGGTGCCAGCAGGGCCGAGGCCAGGAACAGGCAACCACAAAAAAGAAATGCCGCCCGCACCGAAATTCTTACCGACGATCTGCGCACTGCGCGCAGCATGAAGGGCGAGATGAACAACAGCGCATTCGACATCGACAATGCCACGCCACCCACCTTGTTACCCAATCCCTGCTCGATGCAGAAATACGGCAGATAGACCACATAAACCCACCAGCCGGTTGAGCGGATAACGGCAAACATCCATCCCGCAATCAGGCGCTTTTGCTGAAAGAACCGGCCCAGATAAGCAAGCGGGTTGACGGCGGACCGCTTGGCCTTGGCGATCTGCTTGCCATTACCCAGCCGCAAGATCCAGAAAGCGATGATCAGGGCCACCGCAAAGGCGGCGGTGATCAAAAACGGCGCGGGCTTCCATGTATCATGCAGCCACACACCCAGGACCGGGCCAATCGCCCAAGGCACCGCCGCATAAACCATCTGGGTGCTTTGCATCTGCCCTAGGTCAGACCGTTCAACATAATCAAGAACATAGGCGTTGAAGCAAACAAATGTCGTGGCTGTCGCCATTGAATAAGACGCCAGCGCCAGCGCTACCGTCGTCGTCGTGCCCATCAGGGCCAGCGTCGAGCCCACAAGATACAGGCAGGCGCCAAAGGTAAACAACCAACGCCTTGGCACAAAGCGATTGGCCCAAGGCACCATCAGCCCCCAAAGCAGGCTGATTACCCCGACCCAGAAGTAAATCTTGGACGAGCCTAGCGTTGACCCCATCGCATCAAGCACGGCCAAGGGCATTGCCGACACCAAGGATGCCCGCACCGCCGCTTCAAGCCCGGCCAAAAGCGCGAAATGCTGGATCCGCGGCGTGCGCGCGTGCTTCAATTGAATAGGAATATATCGCAAAGCCATTATGGAGAGATGCCCGCTCTGCGCCGCCAGAGTCTGCCCCATAGGCGACACCCTGCGCCTATAGGCGACGCCAAAGCATTTAGTATTTTTTTCTGAATCAGACAAATCGCCATTCACCGTCGACCATAACAAGCGTCTGCGAATGGCCGGTCTTCTCAAACCCCAAAACCCCAAACGCGCTATCTGGCGCGCATCAACAGCTCGATCAACCGCGCCCGCGCCGCCGGTAAACCGCGACCCGCCAACACCGGGGCCAACCCGCGCGCCAGAAAATGCCCTGTGATCGCAAGCCCCTGCCCCAGTTCCGCGCCTTGCGCATGGCCCTGCCCCAACAACACCTGCGGCAAAGGCAACAGCCGTTCGGCCCAGGCACCTGCCCCCGCCCGACTTACCGCGCGCCCGGATTTCGGGCTGACATAGGCCAGATCATCCCGCCCGCCGGTCACCGCACAACGGCTCAGATCAAGACCGAACCCCAACTCATCCAGCAATGTCATCTCCCAGCGCAGATACTCCTCTTGCCAAACCTGCCCCGCCTCCAACCGATCCAGCAAAGCCATAGTCAACCGCCACAGCAGCGCATGCGTCTCGCGTTCCGGCAAAGCCATGCGCAACATCGCACAAACCGAGGCCAGCGCCGCCAGCGCCAGACGGTCCTCCAAGATCGCCGCCCGCGCCCGCACCGGCTCCACGGTAAACACCCCCAGATGATCCGCCAACCGCGCCCGCCAGGTCAGTGCCACCTGCCCACCGGGCTGCAAAACCGGGGCCAGCTTGCGCGAAGCACCGCCCCGCACAACCCCGGCATGACGCCCATGCGCCGCCGTGAACACCTCGATGATAGCGGCACTTTCGCCATGCGGATGCACGGAAATCACAGCGCCTTCGTCTTGCCAATCCATCGCGCGACTATCGGGGCAAGCGCCGCGTCAGTCCAGCCCCGGCTGATCCAACAGTGTGCGCCCGGCGCGGTCCTCCACCTCGATCACCCATAGATCAGGGTCGCGCGCGCGTTGGCGGGCCAGCACCGCATCCACATCCGCCTCACCCCCGTCGGCCAGGATCACCCAGACCCGTCCATCCGTCGCCAGATCGTATGAGCGCTGAAACGCCCGCGCCTGCCCGTCCAGCGTCGCCAGTTTCACCACCACCGCCCCCGCCGTCGGATCGCCCTTGGCCACCACATAATGCGCAATATTCGCCAGCCGCAGCCGGTTCAGATAGGCCGAAACCCACAGATCTGAGGTCAAGCGCGCACTCATCGCATCCTCATCGCTCGAATATCCCCCGCCGAGGGTTAAACGCCTCAGCCCGCACCAAGGCCGGAAATCTAGGCGTCGCCGTCCTTGAACTCCAACCCCATCTCGGAATAGCGCTCGGGCTCATCCAGCCAATTCTCGCGCACCTTCACCTGCAAGAACAGATGCACCGTGCGGCCCAGAAATTCGGAAATATCCGCCCGCGCCGCTTGGCCCACGGATTTGATCGTCTCACCCTTGTTGCCCAAAACGATGCCTTTATGACCATCGCGCGCCACATAGATGATCTGGTCAATCCGGGTCGAGCCGTCCTTTTTGTCCTGCCATTGCTCGGTTTCCACCGTCAACTGATAGGGCAATTCCTCATGCAGACGCAAAGTCAACTTTTCGCGGGTGATCTCGGCGGCAATCATCCGCATCGGTACATCGGCGATCTGATCTTCGGGATAAAACCAAGGGCCCTCGGGCACCTGCCCCGCCAGCCATTCGCGCAAATCCTGTACGCCGTAGCCTTTTTCCGCCGAGATCATGAAGGTTTTCACGAAGGGAAACGCCTCGTTCATCTTCTCGGCCAGCTTCAACAGCACCTCTGCCTTCACCCGATCAATCTTGTTGATCGCCAAAGCCACCGGGCGATCCTGCGGCAATTCATTGCGCATCCGGTCGACGATGGATTGCGCGCCCTCGGTCAAGCCACGATGCGCCTCGATCAGCAAAACGATCACATCCGCATCCGAGGCCCCACCCCAGGCCGCCTTGACCATCGCCCGATCAAGCCGGCGCTTGGTGCGGAAAATACCGGGGGTATCGACAAACACGATCTGCGCTGGCCCTTCGATCGCAATCCCGCGGATCCGGGTGCGCGTGGTCTGCACCTTATGGGTGACAATCGAAATCTTGGCCCCCACCATCCGGTTGAGCAATGTCGATTTCCCGGCATTCGGCTCCCCGATCAGGGCAACAAATCCGGCGCGGGTTGCGGTTTCAGTCATGGGTTTTCTCCATCCGCGCCAGCAGCGCCTTGGCGGCCTGTTGTTCGGCCACCCGTTTGGTTCCAGCGCTGGCGGTTTCGCCCTCGCCATTGGCCATGGTCACCCGCACGGTGAACATCGGCTGATGATCGGGGCCAGAGCGCCCGGCCTCAGTATAATCTGGCGGTGGCATCGCGCGCGCCTGTGCCCATTCCTGTAACGCGGTTTTAGGATCACGGGCGTCGCGCTCCACCGCCGCAATCCGCGCACCCCAAAGCCGCAGGATCAGATCGCGCGCGGCATCGAACCCGCCATCGACATAGACAGCGGCAATCACCGCCTCCATCGCATCTCCGAGCAGCGCCTCACGCCGCCGCCCGCCTGACAGCATTTCCGAGCGGCCCAGCTTCATCACCTCGCCCACGCCCAGTTCACGCGCCACTTCAGCACAGGTTTCCTTGCGCACCAAAGCGTTGAAGCGCGGCGCAAGCTGGCCTTCGCTGGCGGCTGTGTCTGCCCCCAGCAATGCCTCGGCCATCACAAGACCCAGCACCCGATCACCCAGAAATTCCAGCCGTTGATTGTCAGGCCGAGTGGGCGAGGACAGCGAGGCATGCGTCACCGCGCGCAAAAGCATTTCAGGCGCGGCAAAGCGGTAGCCGATCCGGCCCTCAAAGGCCCGAAGATCGGCGGAGAGCTTCACTCAACTGCCTTGAAGAAGCGATCACTGCGCCATGTCCAGAAATACAGCATCGACTTGCCTGCCGATGAGAACATGATCCGGTCCGCACGCCCGATCAGGTTTTCTGCTGGCACAAATCCGACGCCACCCACCTGCTGGCTGAAACGGCTATCTTGCGAATTGTCGCGGTTGTCGCCCATGAAGAAGTAATGTCCCGGCGGCACGGTGAACACATCGGTGTTGTCCGCAGCGCCATTGGCATCAATGTTCAAGACATCATGTGTCACGCCATTGGGCAGGGTTTCGCGAAACCGCGAGCGGGTGCAAACACCGCCATCGCCCACCGGATCGTTTTCGCAGCGCGGGCGATTGCCCATCGGGCCCTGGGGTTCCTTGATTTCCTCAAAGGTGCCATCGGCCAGTTGCGGGGCCACCGCACCGTTGATGTAAAGCAAGCCATCCTTCATCTGGATCGTATCGCCAGGCAGACCGGTCAGGCGCTTGACGAAATCGGCGCCATTGACGGGGTGGCGAAATACCACCACATCGCCGCGCTGTGGCTCGCCGCCCAGGATGCGGCCCGAAATCGGGCAGAGTGCGAAGGGGCAGGAATAGCGCGAATAGCCATAGGCCATTTTGTTCACAAAGACGAAATCGCCGATCAGCAGCGTGTCTTTCATTGATTCCGAAGGAATCCAGAACGGTTGAAAAAACAGCGTGCGGAACAGACCCGCAATCAAAAGCGCGTAGACCACCGTTTTGATCGTCTCGACAATGCCACCGTCGCTTTTCGCCATGGTCTTGGGTCTTTCCATAAGGTTCGGGCCGTTACATGCGCGCGGGGGCGCGGGGAGTCAAGTTGCCGGTGGCTCTGGGCGGGCCTCGATCACCACAAACGCCTGTGCCCAAGGGTGATCATCGGTCAAAGTGACGTGAACAAGCGCGGTATGGCCGGAGGGGGTCATGCTGGCCAGCCGTTCAGCGGCCCAACCGGTCAGATGCATCACCGGTTGACCAGAAATCAGATTGGTCACTGCCATATCGCGCCATGAAATCCCCATCCGCAGACCGGTGCCCAACGCTTTGGAACAGGCCTCTTTCGCGGCCCAGCGCTTGGCATAAGTGGCGGCAATCGCGCGCGGACGGCTTTCGGCCTTGGCCTGCTCGCGTTCAGTAAACACCCGATTGCGAAAGCGGTCGCCATGACGCGCCAATACTGCCTCGATCCGGTCGATGTTGCACAGATCGGAACCGATGCCGAGGATCATGCCAAGTGCCGCCCTGCGATCACGCCAGTCCCTCGCGCGCCTCATCCATCCGGCGGCGCATTTCATCAATGGCGTTTTCCAAGCCGACAAAGATCGCCTCGCCAATCAGGAAATGGCCGATGTTCAACTCGCGCACTTCGGCAATCGCAGCGATGGGCGCGACGTTTTCATAGGTCAACCCGTGGCCCGCGTGAACTTCAAGCCCCAAAGAATGGGCCAAGGTTGCGCCGTGGCGCAGGGCAGCAAGTTCGGCAGCGGCCTCGACCATCCGTCCTTCGGCGTGCAAATCGGAATAATGGCCGGTGTGCAGTTCCACCACGGCGGCACCGATGCGAGCCGAGGCCTCGATCTGCGCAGGGTCATGGCCGATAAACATCGACACCCGGCAGCCGGCATCGCGCAGGGGGGCGATAAAGGCGGCAAGGCGGCCTTCATCCCCTGCTACGTCCAGACCGCCTTCGGTGGTGCGTTCGGCGCGGTTTTCCGGCACGAGGCAAACCGCATGAGGTTTCAGGCGTAGAATGATTGCGGCCATCTCATCGGTCGCTGCGCATTCGAAATTCAGCGGAATGCCGATGCCCGCCATCAACGCGCCCATATCGGCGTCGCGGATATGGCGGCGGTCTTCGCGCAGATGCGCGGTGATGCCATCAGCCCCCGCCGCTTCGGCCAAAAGGGCCGCGCGCAACGGATCGGGCCAGGCCGAGCCGCGGGCGTTGCGCACGGTGGCCACATGATCGATGTTCACGCCAAGTCTTTGCCGTTCAGCCATATTTGCCCCCTATTGTGCGCCGTGGGTGGTGTCATTGCCCGAACCGTTCGAGCCGCCCTCGCGCTGCGTCTTGGCTTTCAGCCGCGCCGCCGCATCGGCCAGAGTGGCCCGTAGCTTGCGCCGCTTCTCACGCCGATCATCGGCCTTGGCGTGGCGGGCCTTTTGATAGGCCTGTACGATGGGAATGGTGATGTAATAGGCGATCAGCGACAGAATGATGCCGGGTAATAGCGCGCCGATGAAATAGGGCACATAGATATCATGCCAGAATCGGATCAGGCCGCCCCAATGCATGGTGTCCGTCGTGAAAATCGCCAGGAAATTGCGCCAAAGATCGGCCCCGGCATGGCCGAAAGCGCTGGCGATGCCCTCGGCAGTCAGCGGTGCCTCGACCCCCAAAAGCCAATGGCCCAGCGTCATGGCAAACACCGCAAAGAACGGTGTGGTAATTGGATTGGTGTTGAAAGTGCCGAGCAGCGCCGCCAACACATTGCCCCGCATAAGCCGCGCAGCCCCCCAAGCCGCCACGAATTGCAAGCCCGGCAGCGGCAGAAATCCGATCAAGGATCCCGCAAAGATACCGCGCGCAATGCGGTGCGGCTCATCCGGCAAGCGGCTCATGCGGTGGATCACGTAGCGGGTTGCACGTTTGAAGCCACCCGTCGGGTAGACCATTTCGCGCAGCCACGCGATCCATCCCAATGGCTCCCGACGTTTAAATACCACCTGATCCGGTTCCTTCCTGCACTCTGCCCTGGGGCTTCTTTGTCAAATCGCGGTGCCGCGATACTTGCGCGACATCGGTTTCAGCCTCAAGTGCTGTCATAACCATATGGAGATGTTCAACATCCCGCAGGTCTACGTCAATAATGAGGCGATAGAAATCCGGTTTGCGTTCGGTGAATCGCAGATCCGAGATATTGGCCTTTTGCTCGCCAATCAAGGTGCAGATGCGCCCTAAGACACCTGCATCATTGGAAATCGTGACCTCAAGGCTGACGGTGTTCACCGAGGCGTGACGACCGGTGTGCCAATGCAGATCAATCCAGCGGTTTGGCTGTTCATCAAATTCCACCAAAGCCGGACAATCAATGGTGTGGATGATGACGCCTTGGCCGCGATAGGTGATGCCGACGATGCGTTCACCCGGCAGCGGCTGACAGCAGGTTGCGCGGCGGAAACTCTGATCGGCGGTCAGGCCAAACACCGGGCGGGCGCTGTCAACCTCATTCTCGGGGCTGGTGCCAAGCTCGGGATACAGCGTTTCCACCACCTTGCGGGCAGTCAGTTCGGCAGAGCCAAGCCGGGCCAGAAGTTCGGACTCGTCCGCAAGCCCCAGCATCTTTGCCGCAGTCCGCAGCGCCTTGTCGGTGGCCTTTTTGCCGGAATTTTCAAATGCGGCGCGAGCCAATTCATGCCCCAGCCGCACGAAACGGCCCCGATCCTCCTCACGCAGGGATCGACGGATGGCGGCCTTGGCGCGGCCCGTGGTTACAATGTCGATCCAGCTAGATTGCGGGCGCTGTCCCTCGGCGGTGATAATCTCAACCGATTGGCCGTTTTTCAGACGGGTCCACAGCGGCACGCGGATGCCGTCAACCTTGGCCGAAACACAGGAGTTGCCGATACGAGTGTGGATTGAGTAGGCATAATCGAGCGGCGTTGCGCCGCGTGGAAGCTGGATCACATCGCCCTTGGGCGTAAAGCAAAACACCTGATCGGAATACATTTCCAGTTTGACGTTTTCGAGAAAATCGTCGTGGTCATCCTCGTCCAGCCGCTCTCTCATTGCGGCAATCCATTTGCCGGGATCGACAGAATAGGGGTTCTTGCCACGCACACCTTGGCGATAGGACCAATGTGCTGCCACCCCGGCCTCGGCCACCTCGTGCATTTCGCGGGTGCGGATCTGCACCTCGACCCGCTTGCCGTCACGGCCCGACACAGTTGTGTGAATGGAACGATAGCCGTTGGTTTTCGGCTGGCTGATGTAATCCTTGAACCGGCCCGGTACTGCGCGCCAGCGTTGGTGGATGACGCCCAGAATACGGTAGCAATCAGCGACCGAACCGCAGATCACGCGAAAGCCGTAGATGTCGGACAGCCGCGAAAACGCGAGATCCTTCTCCTGCATCTTGCGCCAGATCGAGAACGGCTTTTTCGCGCGCCCGTAAACCGAAGCCTCAATCTGCACCTTGTCCAACTCGGTCAGGATATCGGCCGTGATCTTGTGGACCACATCCCCCGTCTCGCGCTGCAAGGTAAGAAAGCGGCGAATGATCGAATTGCGGGCCTCGGGGTTCAGCACGCGAAACGCCAGATCCTCCAGCTCTTCGCGCATCCATTGCATACCCATGCGGCCAGCAAGGGGCGCAAAAATCTCCATCGTCTCACGCGCCTTGCGGGCCTGCCCGTCCTGCGACATTGATTTGATGGTGCGCATATTGTGCAAACGGTCAGCCAGTTTGACCAGAATCACCCGCAGATCCTTCGACATCGCCATGAACAGCTTGCGGAAATTCTCGGCCTGCTGGCTGCCGGTGTTGGACAGTTGCAGATTGGTCAGTTTGGTGACGCCATCGACCAATTCGGCGATTTCCGGGCCGAACAGTTCGGCCACTTCAGAATAGGTCGATTTGGTGTCTTCGATGGTGTCATGCAAAAGTGCCGTGATGATGGTCGCATCATCGAGCAATTGCTCGGTCAGAATGGCGGCAACGGCGACCGGGTGGGTAAAGTACGGCTCGCCGGATTTGCGGGTCTGGCCTTCGTGCATCTTCATGCCATAGGCGTAGGCCTTGGCGATCAGATCAGCATTGCAACGTGGATTATAGTTGCGAACAAGGGCGATCAGGTCTTCGACGTCAATCATTCACGCCCGGCCCTTCTCGCCCCAAAAGGTTCACATATCGCCTTGCGCTTCCATCAGGGCACGCAACAGCTTTTCTTCCGACATATCGTCCTGCATCGGGCGATCAACCTCACCCGACATCAACAACGCCATCTGATCGTCTTCCGGCTCGTCCACCTCGATCTGGGTCTGGTGGCTTTCGATCATCCGCTCACGCAGCGCGGCTGCCGATTGAGTTTCGTCGGCAATTTCGCGCAGGGCAACGACGGGATTCTTGTCATTGTCCCGGTCGACCGTTGGCGCGGCACCCGCCTGAATCTCGCGCGCGCGATGGGCGGCAAGCATCACCAGTTCGAACCGGTTCGGGACTTTATCAACGCAATCTTCAACCGTCACGCGGGCCATGGTATACTCCAATCGAGGGAGGGGGATGGAATGTGTTCTTTAAGCGCCATTGTCGGGCTTGACAAGTGCATAATCAAAACATGAACACCTATCGCGCATCCAAAGGTTCCACCCGGGCAATCGCAGCAGGCGGCAAATCAGCCAAAAGCTGCGAAACCGTCTTGTTCAGCAAAGGGTGACACCAGTCAGGGGCCACCTGAGCCAAAGGTACCAGCACAAACGCGCGGTCTTGCAGGCGGGGATGCGGCAAGATCAACTGCTCGGGCGTTTTAAGAAGCTGTTGCTCGGGTGGCAGATTTCGCCACTCGGATTGCACTCGGGCATCAGGCAGCACCGAATCATCCCATGCGATCAAGTCGATATCCAGCGTACGTCCTGCCCAACGCAAGCCACGCTTGCGCGAAAACTGTGCCTCTATCCGGTGCAAAAGTGCCAGCAGCGCTTCGGGGTCGTCATGATTACGCAAGGTCACCACAGCAGCCGCATTCACATAATCCGGCCCCGCGCCCACTGGAAAGCAGGGCGTACGATAAAGCCCGCTGAACCGTTCAACCGTGGCTCCGCTCGCTGCAAGTGCAGACAATGATTCGAGAATGGTTCTCTCTGGCGGCATTTCACCAATAGGAAGATTTGCTCCAAAGGCAATCAACGCCTGCTTTCCTCTTGAAATCACCAGTGCTACCTTGTTTTTATTGTTGACTTGCAGGGCGCTTGGGGAGCCGGTTAGTCAGCTAGGTTCTTGTTCGATTTACCTGCATTATGCCGATCATTCACGGAAGGTCGATTGAGAACATTCTATTTCGAAGGGGAAAACGATGTTTTACAAGGACGAACGGCTTGCGCTGTTCATTGATGGATCAAATCTTTATGCGGCCGCCAAGGCGCTGGGATTTGACATAGACTACAAGTTGCTGCGTCAAGAGTTCTTACGCCGGGGCAAACTGCTTCGGGCATTTTACTATACCGCCTTGCTGGAAAATGACGAATACTCGCCGATCCGCCCTCTGGTTGATTGGCTGAATTACAACGGCTTTTCCATGGTTACCAAACCGGCCAAGGAATATACTGACAGCCAGGGCCGTCGCAAAGTCAAAGGCAATATGGATATCGAACTGACCGTCGATGCGATGGAACTGGCGCCGCGCGTTGATCATATCGTGCTGTTCTCGGGCGATGGCGATTTCCGGCCCTTGGTGGAAAGCCTGCAACGCTCGGGTGTGCGGGTTTCGGTGGTCTCAACCATACGCAGCCAACCGCCAATGATTGCCGATGAATTGCGCCGTCAGGCGGATAATTTCATCGAATTGGACGAATTGCGCGACGTGATTGGCCGCCCACCGCGCGAGCCACGCCCCTATGATCTGGAAGAAGTGGCGGTCGTGTCAAAGTGACTTTGCCACCACAAGAGAAAGGGCCGGAGCGAGGGGACGTTCCGGCCCTTTTCTATCGACCAAGATGAGCTTTCTGGCCGGGGCCGGGCTGTTTGGCCTGTTTCTGGCGGCTTTCATCGCCGCCACACCGCTACCGTTTCAATCGGAAATCCTTTTTGTCGCCGTGCTGGCGGGGGGCGGTTTTCCGGTTTGGCTGGTAATTGCTGTGGCATCGCTGGGTAACACTTTGGGTGCGTTTGTGAATTACGCTCTTGGACGCGGAATTGGCGGGCTCTCAAAGGGCCGCTTTGCCATCACTCCCGCCCAACGCGGCCGCGCCGAGACGTGGTTTCAGCGCTGGGGCGTCTGGGTGTTGTTGTTGTCTTGGGCCCCCGGCGGGGATCTGCTTTGCGTCATGGCCGGTGTCTTGCGCACAAGGTTGTGGCTCTTCGCGCTTTTGATGGCGATTTCGAAAACCAGCCGCTATATCGTGTTGGCCGGATTGACCGAAGCCGTGGCTTGGGGCTGGACC
>JAGPBG010000285.1 GCA_018063485.1 Cypionkella sp. | reverse complement strand
CTCGAAGATCAGGGTTGCAGGCACCATATCGCCCGCCAACAGAGGGGCTGTCAGCCCCATCAGCATGACATGCATGGCACCGGGCTCCAGAACTGCCGTATCGCCGACGGGGATATCAACGCCGTCAAGCGCACGCATGGTGGCCACGCCATTGGCATCGGTTTCCGAGATATGCAGCGAAGCCTCGGTGACACCGTTGACCTCCACGCCGATCAGGCGATCAGGTGTGTTGCCATCGTTTGAAATCGCCATATAAAGCGCAGCCGATTGCGCATTGGCGGCAGGGGCGGGGATATTGGCGTGGATGATCTCAAGATCACCGATCTTGAATTCATGCGCGAGGGCGGCGGTGCCGATGAAGAGGGCGGCGGCAAGGGTAAGAAAGATTTTCACTTTTGAGTCCTCATTGGTTTCCGGGGCTGCTTGGCCCAAGTTCTGACGAGGTGCAAGCGCTTGATCTGCGACTAATCTGCGCCAATGCCAACGGGGGCCACCGAGACGGTTTTGACGATGGCGAAAATGGTTTGACCGGGCGCAAGGGCCAGAATTTCTGCCGAGCGCCGGGTGATTTGCGCCAGCACCAGATCGGTGCCACAGCGGATTTGCACATAGGCCGAGGGGCCGTTGGTCTGGATGTCGGAAATCTCACCCGACAGGATATTGAGCGCGGACAGACCTTCGGGGCGGTGGCGTGACAGGATGATGTCTTGGGACGCGATGCGGATGCGCAATCTGGCACCCAGGGCGGCGGTGTTGGGAACGTAAAGATCACCGCCCGGCGTGGAGATTTGCGCAATGCCGTCCGAGTCATGGCGGATCACCGTGCCGTGCAGCACCGCGCCCGCACCGCGCCAGCCCAAGGCGGCGGCAATGGCGGGATCGGCCAGAACCGCGCCGACCGGTCCAGAGCGGATGCTTTGGCCGTTTTCGAGCACCACCAGATGGGTGGCAAGGCGGGCAACTTCGGGCATCGAATGGCTGACGTAGAGGATCGGGATTTGCGCCGTATCACGCAGGCGCTCGATATAGGGCAGGATCTCGGCTTTGCGGGCGTCATCAAGGGCGGCGAGGGGTTCATCCATCAGCAGGATTTGCGGATTGCTCAACAGGGCGCGACCGATGGCGGTGCGTTGCTTTTCGCCCCCCGAAAGGCCTGCGGGGCGACGGCTGAGCAAGGGGGCAATGCCCAGCATGTCGATGATCTCATCGAAACGGTCGGGGGATTTGGGTTGGAACCAGCGGCCATAGAGCAGGTTTTGGCGGATCGTAAGATGGGGGAATAGGCGGCCTTCCTGGAACACATAACCCAGGCGGCGGCGGTGGGGGGGCAGGTTGGTGCCGGTTCTGGTATCCAACAGGGTTTGATTTTCGGTGGCGATATGGCCGCTGCCGGGGCGCAGAAGGCCCGCAACCGCGTTGATCACGGTGGTTTTGCCAGAGCCCGAGGCGCCAAAGAGGGCGGTCAGACCCTTTGGCGCGGTGAAATCCACATTCAGCACAAAGCCGGGGAAGCGGTGGGACAGGGTAACGGACAGGCTCATGTGGCGGCAATCCGGCGGGCGATGGCGCGCGAGACGCCCTCGGACAGGATCAGCGCCAGCATGGCAACAAAAATCGAAACCAGCACCAGACGGAAGGCTGCCGGATCGCCGCCCGGCACTTGCAAAAAGGCATAGATTGCCGAGGGCAGGGTTTGAGTCTGGCCGGGGATGTTGGACACGAAAGTGATGGTCGCGCCGAACTCTCCCATGGATTTGGCGAAGCCCAGCACTGCGCCCGCCACGATGCCGGGCAGGATCAACGGCAGGGTGACGGTGAGAAATACCCAGATGGGGGAGGCCCCAAGGGTGCCTGCGGCCTGTTCAAGTTTGGAATCGACCGCCTCGAACGCCAATCGGATCGCGCGCACCATCAGCGGGAAGGCCATGACAGCCGAGGCCAGCACAGCACCAGTCCATTTGAACGCCAGCACAAGGCCGAAGGTCTGTTCCAGAAACCCGCCGATGGCACCTTTGCGCCCGAAGGTGAGAAGCAGCAGATAGCCGGTGACAACGGGGGGCAGAATCAGCGGCAAATGCACGATACCATTGAGCAGCGATTTGCCCCAGAACTCACGCCGCGCCAGCAGATGCGCGATCCAGATGCCCAAGGGCAGGCTGAGGGCGGTGGCCCAAAGGGCGACACGCAGCGACAGGGCCACTGCGCGCCATTCGTCCGGGGTAAACCAATCAGCCATGAACCTATTTCAAAACGGTGAAGCCCTGCGCTTCGAACACTGCTTTTGCCGCATCTGTGGTAAGCGCGTCAAGGAAGGCCTGGGCCTCGGGTTTGGCCGTCGCGGTCAGGGCCGCCGGATAGACAATCGGCGCGTGACTACCCTCAGGGAAGGTGCCAACGACGCTAACCTTGTCGCCTGCCACATCATCAGCGATGGCATCCGAGGCGTAGACGATGCCGAAAGGGGCCTCGGCGGTGGTGACAAGCGCCAGTGCTGCGCGCACGTTGTCGGTTTGCGCGACCGAGGCCTCAACCGAAGGCCAAAGGCCAAGCTGGGTGAGTGCCTCTTTGCCATATTGCCCGGCAGGCACGGAATCAACCATCGCCATCGCCAGTTTCCCACCCTTGAGCATCCCCGCGAGGTCGAGCGTTGGCGTGATCTCGACAGCAGGCTGATCCTTGCCTGCGGCGATCAGCACCAGACTATTGCCCAAAAGATCGCGGCGGCTTTCGGGCTTGATCAGGTTGTCGGTGGCCAGCGTGTCCATCCACTGCGTCGAGGCCGAGATGAACAGATCGGCAGGCGCGCCTTGCTGGATTTGCTTGGCCAGTTTCGACGAGCCGTCATAGGAAATCACCACCGTGTCGCCCGAGGTTTTCTGCCAATCGGCGGCAATCTCATCCAGTGCATTTTTCAGACTGGCGGCGGCAAAGACGGTGATTTGCTCGGCATGGGTCGTGGCGGGTAAAGCAAGGGCGAAAGCGGCGGCAAGAAGCGGGAAGCGGGTCATCCAGTCCTCCAAATTGATATGTTCAAACAAACATATCGCCCAAGGCGTTGCGAAGATCAAGCGTTATTTCCGCTCAGGAGTATCGCGTAGCAGATTTCGCAGGGTGGCCACTTCGGCTGTGGTCGCGGCAGTGGCCTTGGCCTCAAACGCCATCAGTTGTGCCAGGACCATATCGCCCATTTCGGTAAGATGCGCGCCACCGCCTTGCGCGCCCCCTCGGGCCGAGGACACCACTGGAGCGGCAAAGGTCGAATTCATTGCCTCGACCAGCATCCAGGCCCGCTTGTAACTCATCCCCATCGCGCGCCCTGCCGCCGAGATTGACCCGGTGTCGCGGATCAGCGCCAAAAGCTGCGCCTTGCCGGGGCCAAGCACGATATCGGGCGCAAAGGTGATGCGCAGTTTCAGTTTGGCTTCAGGTTTTGTCATGCCGACAGGTTCCGCCAAAGCGCACGAATTGCAAGCCCCATGGTGATTGCCCTTGCTCCGCAATGCAGGCAAAGTGCGGAAAAGCGGGGGGCGGGTATGGCATTGAGAATTTCTTCCGGGGAAATGGTGGCCTGCGCACGGGCGCGTATCCGCGAGGTGGAAGTGGCAGAAGCCATGGCAATGCAGGGCCGCGCCGATGTGGTGATCGTGGATATTCGTGATATCCGTGAGCGCGACCGTACGGGATTCATTCCCGGCTCGTTTCATGCGCCGCGCGGGATGATCGAGTTTTGGGTGGACCCCGATAGCCCCTATTTCAAGCCTGTGTTCGCCCAGGAGGGGGTGACCTATCTGTTTCACTGCGCCTCGGGCTGGCGCTCGGCGCTGACGGTGGCGACTTTGCAGGACATGGGTTTTGCCGCCTGCCATCTGCGCGAAGGCTTTGTGGGTTGGGAAAAAGCCGGCGGTAAAGTGTCACGGGGTTAGAGCCCGTCGATGTTCCTGGGTGCTTGCTCTGAACGGGATGGAGT
>JAGPBG010000016.1 GCA_018063485.1 Cypionkella sp. | reverse complement strand
GCTCAGACGGCACCGCGCGGTCGGAGAAAAGCCACAACCTGGAAACCCGGAACAATGGAATGATCCCGATGGATAAGCTGGAAAACCAAATTGACAGCGCGAACCCAGCTGACACCGAGATCTTGCCGCTGACCGACCACGACCCGCGTCCACCGCTCGATGACACCCCGGCGCTCGTGGAATGGCTTTTTCGGCGGTATTACGTCAGCAGATGGGACAATGAATTCTTGGAGCGCCTCGGGATGGTTCTCCGGCGGGACAGGGATGGAAATCTGCTTCCGGAAGGCAAGCTGTTCCGCAGTGAGCGCAAGGGCGTTACGGTGACGGCCGCCTCACAGGACGGGAAAACCGCGCTGGTCGTGCAGGTTCTCAAGCGGCTGTTCAATGACAGCTTTACAGACACCCGGTGCGGTGAAAAGATCGCATATTGTCGCCTTCGCACCGACGCTACTCTCACCAGCGTTTACAAGGACCTTTGCCGTTCAACCGGGTATTTCAACTTTCCTGCCAAGCTGACCAGGACAGAAGCCAATGATTTGGCCATGCATTGTCTGCGCAAGAAGGGGATCACAATCATCGTCATCGACGAGATCCACAACCTTTTCAAGAACACCGAGCCGGTCAATCTTTTCCTAAAAACGCTGGTTCAGGACGGGACCGGCTTTTGCGTCATTCTGATAGGGACGCCAAAGGTGCATGACTTCATCTATGAGAATTCCGACAACATCGAGCTGGCTGAGCGCTATTTTGACATGGCCCTGGAGCGGTTTCCGCGGGACGAAACCATTGGTCTGATCAACGGCGCTCTGAAAGGACTGGCCACCGATGCCGGCATCAAACTCGCCATGAGTATTCGCGCTGATCCCTATTTCGCCGACCGCATCTATGATGGCTGCCGCGGCAGCTACGGGCGCTGCATGTTCCTGATTGCCAATGCTGTCGTGCGTGCCATCGAAGAGGGGGGTGATACTGTCGACATCGAGGATTTCCGCCGGTTTTTTGATCTGAAGTATCGGCACTTCAATCCGGAGAACCCTTTCGACATCAGCGACTGGGCGTCACGCGCAAGTGCCATCATGCTTGCCCCGCCGACCGCCGCGACGGACATTTTCAACCAGGACCCCACCGAAAAGCCGAAGCGGAAACGCGGTCGGCCGCGCAAGACGGCAGAGGCTTCATCATGATCCGGTTTGCCCTGTCGCCACCTCTCCCCCTGCATGACGACGAAAATGGTCAGGGGTATTTTGCGCGGCTAGGATATTTCCACGCCGGGGTAAGTGCTGGCAAATTCTGTCGGTATTCAACCGTCGACAGGTTCGACTTCCGGTCCGGAAGAGCCCCATTCATAGAGGCTGTCGCCGCTTTGTCAGGCGTTGAATTGGAGCGCATAGAGGCCAACACCCTGCGCCAGGACGGCGATGTTTTCCACCTTCGGGGACAGAAACTCGCGCTTCCGGTCGTCCGGAGGACATTTGCGCGTTTTTGCCCTGAATGCCTTCGTGCCGATACCGAAGGCTTTTCCGGTATCGCTGAGGGTGCATCCCGACTGCGGTGGGCATGGCTCTTGCGTCCAGTCGTTGCCTGTCCCATCCATAATGTGCGCCTGGCAGAGTTGCCCGCGCCAGATCCAGTCAACGCTTTTGACCTTCCGAGACTGTTCGCCCAGCAGGACGTTCAGCTTGCCGAAATGACCAGCACTGACATCCTCGCACCGGGCCCACTTCAGCACTACATCGTCAGCCGCTTGTCTGTGGGTGGGGCAGGGGAGGCGTGGCTGGATGGCCAGGACATCGCCCCGGCGGTCAAGGCATGCCAGATGCTGGGCGCACTGATCGAGGGCGGACCGACCGCGCAGGTGATCAATCATTCCGAGGAAGACTGGGCGCGGGTTGGCGATATCGGTTTTGAGGTCTGCTCCTCAGGTCCCGATGCGATCCTGGACGTTTTCGGGCGGTTGCGGGTGGCCGGCGGCCGCACCAGTGGCCGTGCAGGGCCGCAGGCCGCCTACGGCTTCGTCTTCAACTGGTTGAATTACACCAGCCGGGCGCAAGACGCCGGCCTGATCAGGGACATCTTGCGCGAAGCGATCGTCGACAATTTCGCGATCGGACCGGGTGAAGTCATTTTGGGGCAGGAGATCACCCAGCGGCGCGTCCATTCCGTGAACTCACTTTCCCATGCGACCGGGCTCAATCGGTGGCGGCTTTACAGGCTGATGCGCAAGGCCGGGATGATACCTGAAACGGACGATGCCGCAGCATTTAACCAATGGGTATTTCCGGCTAATGAGGGCGAGCGGCTGGTCGCCAGGGTCGCAAACTCTGTGCCTCTGAACAAGGTTCAACACGTGCTGGGGTGCAGTAAAACTCAGGCCGAAGTTCTCGCGCAACACCGGCTGATTACTTCGGTCACGCCGATCGCAGACGATCAGATCGGCCAGACATGGGGGCAGTTCAACCGGGATGATCTTGAGGCGTTCAAGGATGAGGTGTTTCAAGACACGCGGCATCACACCGCTGAATCCGAAGATTTTGTCAGCTTGACGGCGGCGGTAACAGGCAAGTCGTCAACGGCCGAGATCCTGCAGTGGCAACTTGGTGGACAACTTCGCGGGACCCGTCTTCTGAATGGCGTCCGACGTCTTGATCACCTGCGGTTTGATCGGCAGGCGATATTGTCACTGGCGAAGGATCGGCGCGGATCAGACCTCAACCGCGTCACGCTTGTTGCCACGATCCTCGGTATTTCGTCGAAGTCAGTCAAAAAGCTTCTGAAGGCAAAGAGCAGCGGTCCACGGCTTTCGCCAGCGGCTGCTTCCGCCATCGCAGACCTGCAAGGCACTGCCTATGTCTCGACAGCTGAAATCGAACGATTTCTCTCCGAGTATATCACGCTTGCATTGGTTGCCCGCCAGGTCGGACGGCATTTCACCTCCGTCCGTCGGGAGCTGAATAATGCTGGCATCGTGCCTGCCACAGATGCCTCGTCCCTCGGCGCTCGGATCTATCGGCGCGTTGATGTGGCGGCGTTCATCGCCTCACAGGGCATGCAGACATCAGTGCCGACAAATATCGGAAAAACGCGCCCGTCGACGCTGTTTTCGGCAATAAAACCGTGATATCTGGCAAAAATGGCGATTTTGGTGAATCCGATGATGTCATTTTGTGAATCCGATGATGTCATTTTGTGAATCCGATGCGTCACCTACCTTGTTCGGGAGAACGCGGCCTCAACGAAATCAGCTACTTAAGGTCCAAAATTGTGCTTTTTATGGGTGCCTCTACAAAGTTCTGCATGTCAGGAGAGCAGCCGCCCATTGCAACAACGCGATGCGTCCCCCAAGGCACTGGCCGCGCTCCAAGGCATGAGGTTCGGCTGTTGATCAGACCGCTCGGCGGATCGAAGCTGCCCGGAACGCATAGCGCAACGCGCGCGCGATCAAGGCTGGATCGTGATCCGGGCGCAGAACCGGCGGCGGCGGCGGGCCTCCCGGGTTGAGGCTCGTCACCGCATGCCATGCGCTGCGCACCGAATATTCGACCGTGAAAACGGTGTCGTGTGGCAGTTCGACAAATTGCCCCATGCAGGCATAGTTCACCGCTCCGGCGGGACGTATCTCGGGCCGGTCGCCACGGGTTCGCGGCAAGAACTGACTTGTGATCAGCGGCATACGGCAGCCGATCACGGTTGCCTCGCCGAACACACGGGACTGGGTTTCGCCGTCAAGGTGCAGGAACCCGGCAATTTCTTCGAGGATCTGGGGCCCCGTCGCTTGGCTCATGGCAACGCCGCAAAACCGACCGGGCAAGTCCTGGCGAAGGGCATAGCCCCAGATCACCTCGACCTCTTCGGGCTGGTCACGGAAATGTGGTTGTTCAACCTGTAATAAAGCCAACCGCCAGGGGGAGCCAACCAGCGCCACCAAGGCGCTCGGCTTGGTGCCATCGCGGCGCAGGCTGGACAAATGGGTGCCAAGTGCGCCGTTCTTCAACGTCAGGGTAAAGGATTGCCATTCGGTTTGCCGAGGTTTGGCAAGGAAGGTCCGGGGCCGCCCGAAACCGGGGGCATTGCGGGCCAGTTGCTCCCATAAGTCCCAGGCGGGGAGGGGCGCATTGGCGCCTGGTGGTGCCGCGTTGGGAGCCCCGAAAACGGCGCCATCGGTCATCGAGCCCAAGGTGAGATACACCCGGTCGTTTTGGTCGAGAACCAGCGATTGCCCCTCAAACAGGATCTCGGCAATACGCTGGCCACTGCCCTCGGCCTCAAAACGCGCGCCGGTGACCCGCGCATCGGTTCGGATAGACACGCCTGAACGGGCCAGCCAGTCTTTCAGCGGAGCGACGAGAGACTCCTTCTGATTGTATCGGGTTGAAAGGATCGGCGCCCGGAACTCGGGCGGCAAGACGAAATGCAGAAAACGGCGCATGTAGCGCCGGAACTCGGCCGCAGAATGCCACGGTTGAAAGGCAAAGGCTGTCGACGCCGCCAACCAGTGCTCGCTCTCGAAATAACTGCGAGGAAGGCATTGCGAGATCCGCAATCCGTCAAGCCGCGATTCAGGCGTGAACATCAAGCGGATGAAACTCGCAACCTGGCGCAGGCTCAGTCCGCCGCTATGCCGCCCAAGCATCTGTCCGTCGATGATCTGATCGAAGGCATAGGGAACTCTGTGTTCGTCATTGAATGACCAAAGATCGTCGCGCAGGCTTTTTCCGGCGAGGTCGGGCGAGGGGATGCCTGCCAAAAGATCAAGGGTGCAGACAAAGTGCTCTTCGAACATGCGGGCACCCCGCACCAGGTAATTGTCATCGCCATGCTGTGTGCCATCCAGACTGCCACCGATCTGGCCGGAGGCCTCGATAATGACGACATCACCGCCGTTCACACCATGGTCACGCAGCAAGAGAGCGGCTCCGGCAAGCGATGATATCCCACCACCAACAAAGATATGACGACCTTTTTGCACATTCACCCGCTGTGTATTTCTTGACCACGCGACTAGTCGCTTGAAGAGAGCGAAGTTGTCAAGCTGATCTGGTCGCGCATTGGGCGGCGTTTCTGGGCCTGATCCGCCAGGCTCTGGCCGTTCGCGACCGCAGGGTATCTCTTGCGGTTTTCAGCCCACCAAGGCGCCTGCGCAGTCGGTGGTAAAAATTGCGGCCGGCTTACCTTACGTCAGCAAGCCGTGGCCATGATTGACGCGATCAAGGCAATCTCCTACCAAGTTCCTGTTTTCAGGGGGGCTCGGCCCGCTTGGGGTTGCAACCGGAGCAGGGATCGGGATGCTGTCGAGACGCCTTGCCGATGGAAGAAGGACCGAGTCAGCACTGCTCTCGATGGCACTGGATTTCGTTCTGGCAGGCCGCGCCGCAACGGCGTCGGCACTGGAAGGCATCACGCCCATCGACATCCTTATGCGCGGACCGATGGCCTGCGACGCCCCCACAGATCCTGCCCTTTATCGCCCGATGGGGATTGCCGCGTGACTTTGCTGACCCATATCGGTGCCCTCGTCCGCGCCGCGCTGATCGCCGCGCCGCTTGTGCTGGCGGGTTGCGGCGGACTGCCGCCGCTCGTCGATGTTCCTGATCCCGCCGCAAGCCCGGCGCAAATCGTCGCGGGCTGCTGCGTTGGCGGGCTGGAACCGCTGCCCGGCTGGGTGATCTCGATGATGGAGGCAAATCCCGGCTTTGTGCGCCGCGTGGCGCTGCTTCAGTTTCGCCCCGGCCGGCTGACCCAGTCGTCCGAGGCGATGGCACTGGTCAGCGATGCGTTGCGCCCCTTCGACCTTGTGCTGATCAACTCCAACAACCGCGCCACCGGCCTGATGTTTCCCGGCCATTTCATCCACAGCGCCACCTATGTCGGCACCGAGGCACAACTGCGCGCGGCGGGCCTGTGGGATATGCCGGCGCTGGCCCCCCATCGCGCCGCGATCACGGCGGGGGCCACATTTCTCGAATCTCATGATGGTGGCGTGAAGTTGCAGCGCGCGGATATCGTGCTTGACGGCGACGCGGTGATGATCCTGAGGCCGAAAGGGATGGACCGTCGCAAACTGTTGGCGCGCAGCATGCCGCTGATTGGCACGCCCTTCGATACGGCGTTTGATGCGGGCGACGATACGCGGCTTTTTTGTGCAGAGCTTATCGCGGCGGTCTATCCGCGGGCGCGGGTTCCCACGGTCGAGGTTTATGGCCGCCAGACGATCCTGATCGATTCAGTTGCGGCGGCGGCGCTGTCGGGCAAGATGCCATTCTCTTTTGTGGGCTACGTCGAGGCGGGGCCACAGGTGGGGGTGCGGGTGCTTTCAGCACGCGACGTCGCGCGCCGCCTCAGGACCGCCTGGCCCTGACCGGGGCCAGACCCGCCGCAGCTGTGTGATCAGTCTTGTCGGTTCGGGCGCTTGGCCGGTCTCTGGATTGGGCAATCCATGAGCGGGGCAGGTGGCGGCGAGCTGCGATCAGCGAGACGCACAAGCGCGAGATCGTGGAGAAGGTGGGGTTGCCTCCTTGCCGATAAGCCAAAACCAACACCCTATGCAGCGTTACAGGGCCGGGGCAGACCGCCTTGCTTTTTCATCCTTTGCCGAAGGGATTGGCAAATAGGGATCAATTCACAAGCAAATTGGTGCCCCTGCTTGCACGCGGCTTAATGCGGACGAATGACATCACCTATCCCCACCGAGCCGCTCTGCAATATTTTGCAATTCAGTCCTGACCGATGCTCCATGAGGGCAAAAACGGCTTGGCCAGTAACCAGATCAAGGTATCTGCAAGGCGTATTCAGCCGCCCACCCTCTAGCAGAACATCGCCTACCCAGAATTTCTTGCCAACCAGATGGTTCAGTGGCACATCCCGCGTGGTCAAGTTGCGCCGATGCTCTGCGGTGGGCAGGTCAATGCCATGATCACGCGCCAACGCCTCAATCGTTTCGATTTCGATGAGGGTAACTTCCCGAATATCGGGGAAGGGTGAATAAGTGCCGGTTCCAAGCGCATACCTATCCCCTTCGATCCCCTGTCCGGCAATCAATGTGACACGCAAATGCTTAATCATTGGTTGGCGCGCCGCGACCGTCGTGTGGATGTCCAGCAAACTGCCTTGCCACATATCTTTCTCCTTGACAAAACCCTTGCACGATACCGGAAATCCTCGGGCCAATCAAACCCATCAAGCTCTTGACGTCAATGACGAAGGCCGGAATTCCTGCCCCGCAAGAAGTGGCAAAGCGGTGATATCGGGACGTCATGTTGTCGACGTTGCTCCGGATTGCGGTGTTCTGCTGGCCAAACAAGCTGCGGGCGAGGTCGCAGAAGGTGCTTTTGCCTGCGCCGTTTTTCTTCCATTTGACTCTGTTCGGGTGGCCGGGGCGGCACGCCATTGACCCACCCCACACCGCGACTTCGCTCGGTGTGTTTGCGTTCGATCGCGCTGTCGAACACTCACCTGCTCTGCGAACAAGGTGCGAATTCGCTGTTACAGCACCAATGGCCGCTTCATCAGCATCTTGTCTTCAAGTTCCCCCTTCGAAGTTGCTAACTTCTTGCGATGCACCACACTCACTGCTACCAACTTCATTATGGCACAATCACTTGATCGTCTTGTAGAACGCCAGATCCAGAAAGCTCTCGCGGAAGGAAAACTGCAGGGGCTGGAGGGTGAGGGCAAGCCGCTCCCCGACCGGTCGGGCGAGGCGTTCACGGATATGGCGACTGCCGTTGCTATCCGCATCATGGCCGAGGCAGGAGCATTGCCCGAGGAATTCAAGATCAAGAAGCTGCTGGAAGCCGCAAAGCAGAATTATCGAGACGCAGAGAGCGACGATGCCAGGCATGTCGCAATGGCTTTGATCGCCGATTTACAGCAGCGTTATCACATCGCCGTTGAGGCCCGTCGACGGTTCATGTCGCCATAGCACGGGCGCTTTCATTACCGGACGCATAAGGTGAAATGACCACCGCCTGCCCCAGCCGCCGCATCAACCAGAAAAACCCAAGACCCACGCCGCCCGACTTGGGGCAGCCGTAGGGGCAGTTTGGCCCGCGTACCGGGGCAAAAGCCGTTAGCGGTCAGGCGCTTGCGAAGTTTGGGAAAGTTGGCTGGGGCGGGAGGGATCGAACCTCCGTATGTCGGTACCAAAAACCGATGCCTTACCGCTTGGCGACGCCCCAACTGCGGCGGTGTTTAGCGAAGCGGTTGGGGGCGTGCAAGGGGTTTGCTTGAAAATATTCATCTGGTTGTCAGCCTTGGCCAAAACGCTTTAGGAAGGGGCATGAAACAGGTTGATGTCATTGTGCTGGGCGCGGGGGCGGCCGGGTTGTTTGCCGGAATCGAGGCGGCGCGGCGCGGCCGGTCGGTGCTGGTGGTGGATCACGCGAGGGCGGCGGGGGAGAAGATTCGGATTTCGGGCGGCGGGCGGTGCAATTTCACCAATCTGGGCATTGCGCCAGAGAGGTTTGTGTCGCGCAATCCACGCTTTGCGCTGTCGGCGCTGAAGCGGTTCACGCAGTGGGATTTCATTGCGCGGATGGGTGCTGCGGGTATTTCCTGGCATGAAAAGACCTTGGGGCAGTTGTTTTGCGATGGCTCGGCCAAACAGGTGGTTGATATGCTGCTGCGCGATCTGGGCCAGGCCGGGGGCGAGATCTGGCTCGGTTGCCCGTTGCGGGAGGTGCGGCAGGTTCCGGGTGGCTTTCGCGTTGAAACCCAACGTGAGGCGGTGAGGGCAGCCTCGGTGATTGTGGCAACGGGGGGTAAATCCATCCCCAAAATGGGCGCGAGTGGTTTTGGCTATCAGTTGGCCGAGCAGTTTGGTTTGTCGCTGGTGGAAACCCGGCCCGGTCTGGTGCCGCTGACCTTTGCGGCGCAGGAATTGGAGTGGATGGCCCCCCTTGCCGGGATGGCGTTGCCGGCGCGGGTGACGGCGGGGAAGGTGGGGTTTGACGAGGCGGTGCTGTTCACCCATCGTGGGTTGTCGGGGCCCGCGATTTTGCAGGCATCAAGCTATTGGCGCGAGGGCGAGGCAATTGATGTGAACCTTGCGCCGGGGCAGGATGTGGCGGCTTTCCTTGCTCGGGCCAAGCGGGTGAATGGGAGGCAGGCGGTGCGCACGGCGCTGGCGCAACTGATGCCGGAAAAACTGGCGCGTCATCTTGAGGCGGCGGCGGGGTTGGGGGTGCCTCTGGCGGAGGTGCCGGGTGCGGGGTTGGAAAAGCTGGCAGGGCAAATCCGCGATTGGCGCTTGGTGCCGGTGGGATCAGAGGGCTATCGTACGGCCGAGGTGACCCTGGGCGGGGTCGATACCGACGCGCTGGACGGGCGCACGATGCAGGCCAAGGCGGTGCCGGGGCTGTATTTCGTGGGCGAGGTGGTGGATGTGACCGGCTGGCTGGGCGGGTATAATTTTCAATGGGCCTGGTCATCGGGCTGGGCTGCGGGGCAGGTGGCCTAGGGGCGCAAGGGATCGGCCTTGGCGAGGGCATCAAAAGCCATCAGACTGGCCACCAATGCGGGCATATTGGCCAAGGGGATCATGTTCGGCCCGTCGGAAGGGGCGGTGTCGGGGGATTCATGCGTCTCGATAAACACGCCCGCAATGCCAAGCGACACGGCGGCGCGCGCCATCACCGGGGCAAATTCGCGCTGGCCCCCCGATGAGGTGCCGTTGCCGCCGGGGTGTTGCACCGAATGGGTGGCATCCATGATCACCGGATAGCCAGTGCGTGCCATGATTGGCAGGCTGCGAAAATCGGTGACAAGGGTGTTATAGCCGAAACTTGCACCGCGTTCGGTCAGCAGGATCTTGTCATTTCCGCTTGAAGCGACCTTTTGCGCGACATGCTGCATATCCCAAGGTGCCAGAAATTGCCCTTTCTTGATATTGACCACCGCGCCGGTTTCGCCTGCCGCGACGAGAAGATCGGTCTGTCGGCACAAAAAGGCCGGGATCTGGATGACATCGACCACCATTGCGGCCTCACGCGCCTGGGCGATATCATGCACATCGGTCAGCACAGGGATGCCGCTGGCACGGATGGTTTCCAAAATGCGCAACCCATCGCGCAGACCGGGGCCGCGGCGGCCCGAGAGGGCGCTGCGGTTAGCCTTGTCGTAGCTGGCCTTGAAGATGAAGCCCGCACCACTGGCAGCACAGGCTTCGGCCATCTTACCCGCGATCATTTGTGCATGATCAAGGCTTTCAATCTGGCATGGCCCTGCGATCACCACCAGCGGCAGATCATTGCCAATCGCCAACCCGCCAAAGGAGACCACTTTCATATCAGGCCCTTATGCGGTGATTTGTTCGCGCAAGATCGCCAGTGTCATCGAGATCATCAGATAAATTCCTGCAAAGATCAGCAACACGACAAGCGTATTTTCAAAGGCGCGCGGATAGGTGGGCTCGTCGGCAACCACCGGGTTTACCGCCATCGACAGATAGCGCGTTTGCCGGTTGGCCTCGACCCGCGAGGTTTCCATTGCCTGCAAGGATTGGGCCAGCAACAACTGCCGGGTCTGCGCATCGGCCTGAGCGACCAAAAGCTCGCTTTGCACCCTTGCCAGCGATTCCCCCCCCACGCCATCTTCGGTCAATCGAGACCGCAGCGACTCGATTTCGGCCTCAACCGCGGCAATACGGCGCTTTAACGGGTCCATCCGGGCCTTGTTGGGAGTGATGTTCGATTCCATCTGCGCCAGGGACAGTTTGTCCTGGGTCATCTGCGTATCAAGCTGCGTGATCTGGTTGGTGATCAGCGAGATTTCAACCTCGGACGACAGAACCTTGTATTTTTCTTGCAACTGGAGGACACGCATATTCGCGGCCGTCAGGTTTTTCTCAGTGTTATCATAGGATTCCTGCGCGCCCTCCATCTGGTCTTCCCGCAATCGCTGGGTCATTTTGTCGACCTGGTTCTCGGCATAGCCGATCAGGGCATTGGAAAAATCAACGGCTTTTTGCGGGTCGGCGGCGATCACTTCCATGCGGATGATGCCTTCGGTCGGATCATAAGAGATTTTCACATTGCGCTGATAGACGCGGTAAGCGGCGGAATTGCTGGCGTCATCGGTCAGGCGCTGGATCGGATCAATTTTCGGATCGCTGAAATGGGCGCGAAAGCCCTGGTCCGCGTTCAAACGCTCCATCGCATCGGGTGATTGCAGATAGCCCTGCACCGCAATCGAATCCTGCGATGAGGCCATGGCCGTGCCCTTGAGCAGGCTGGCCATGCCGGCGGCGGCGGCAGGTTCGGCTTGCTGGATCACGAATTCGCTGTGGCTGGAATAAAGCGGCGTGGCGATGGTGTAGTAATAAATCGCCGCCATGATGGTGGGCAGACCGACAAAGGTGAAGAGGCGGGCGGCCAGCAGCAAGGCGCGGCGGCGGCGGCGGCGGGAGATGTCGCGCTGAATACGGCTGACTTCGGCGATATGGGACTCTTCGGCACGCGCTTCGGGTGAAGGCAGCACGTCCGGGCGGATGGTTTGCGGCAGTTTTGGTGCCTCGGCCACTGTCAGCGCGCGAGATCCGGTCGACCCACCAAAAAGGCCGTCGCCAGAGACCAGTTCCAGAATCGAATTGGCCTGAAACGGGTCGATCCCTTGTTGGCGCAGCACCCGGACGGCATCAAAATCCGAGGTTGCGGCCAGCCCATGCTTTTGCGCAAGCCGACGCGCCATGCGCAATTGCCGGCCGGTAAGCCCCTCGCGGCGAATGCTGTCGATGTCTTGCCCGGCGTTTTGCGTCATCGAGGCGGTGCGCTTGGGCTGTTGTGGGGCGGGGCCGCGGGCGGTTGCGTAAGTCTCGGTTCCGAATCCGTCGCTGTCGGCGGTGGGAAAGAACACATCATCCCCAATCAGCGGGCCTTTGCCGGTTGCAGCGCTGCTTGCAGGGGGCACCGGTGCAACGCGGGGCCGTGGCGGCACCACGGGGGCGGCCACAGGATCAGGGCGTCGGGTGCGGAACCGGTTAACGGTGAGCTTCGTAGTCATAAAGCTGCTTAGCCTCTTCGAGGGTTTCAAACATATACAATTGGCCGTTACGCAACACAGCGGCCGAGCGACAGAACTTTTCCAGCGTCTGCGCCTGATGCGAGACGATGATGATAGTGGCATTGGCGAGACGTTGGCGCAAAACCTGCCCGGCCTTGCGGTTGAATTCGACATCGGTGGATGAGGGCATGCCTTCGTCGATCAGGTAGATGTCAAATTCCAGCGCCAACATCAATGAGAACGAGAACCGCGACCGCATCCCCGAGGAATAGGTGCCGACGGGCATGTCGAAATATTCCTCGATATTGGCCAGCCAGCGGCAGAAGCTCTCGACATAATCAGGGTCAAGCCCGTAAAGCCGGGCAATATAGCGGCAGTTTTCGGTGGCGGTGTGTTTGGTGATGATGCCGCCCATGAAACCCAGCGGAAACGAGATCCGCGACGTGCGGATGACCTTGCCCTCATCGGGTTTTTCAAGGCCCGCCATCATGTTGATGATGGTGGTCTTGCCGGTGCCGTTCTTGGCAAGGATGCCCAGCGAATTGCCGACATCAACCCGGAACGACGCATCGTTCAGGATGACTTTTCGCGTGGTGCCCGTCCAGAAGGACTTGCTGACATTTTCAAACGCGATCATGCATGCCCCTTGGCCTGCGCCCCAATGCACTGACATCCGCTGCCAGTTTACCGGCTTATTGTTAACGCCCGGTGCGCGTTGCCCCCGACATCGGGCAATTTGCACAATGTCTAAAGGTCCAATTGGGCAGCATTATGTCAAAGGTATAAGCGAGGGTGCAATGGCCCTGTGGCCGGATCGTCGAAATCGGGCCGCTGTTTCGTGCGAAAGCCCCAAATCCTTTACCGCTTGGACAGCAGCCGGGCCAAGGCGATGGTGAGCGGGCCCGCCAAAATACTGATGGCAAGACCCAGTCTGGCTGCTTCGGCCATGCCGCCCCCCGGCAGGGCGGTTTCAATCGCCAGCACCGGAACCGTAAAGCCGACACCGGATATCCCGGCAATCAACAGATAATCGCGCAGGCCAATTCCCGCATTGTCCTGTCCCTTGGGCACCAGAACGCGCATTGCCAACATAACGCCCAGGATCAGGCCCAAGGGCTTGCCCAGCCAAAGAGCGGCCAGCACCGAAAACGAGGTCGGAGCCAGCGCCATCAGATCAATGCCGCCCCGCGTCAGACCGAACAGGAACAACACCCCAAACAGCGGCGTCACCATGGCATGGGCCAAACGGTTGAGCGGGTCGCCCAGAAACTCTTCGGCCTCGGCAAACAGACCGAAGGCGCGTTCGGCATGGGGGATGGCGGGCAGCACCGGCAGGAACCCAAGCACCGCCGGAAGCCCCGAAGCCGCAACGCCGAAATAGCTGATCACCGCCGCGATCAGATAGGGCCAAAGCGCCAGCCCCCGCCGCCGGATCACCTCGGCCGCATTCGGATCGGGTTGTCGGCCGAAAAACCACCAGACCGCTGCGGAAGCAATCAGCGGCAGACCCAGCCAGGCCAGCCGGATCACGCTGTCGGGATCCGACAGGCCGGTCAGCAACAACCCAAGGATATCCGATGCAATGGTGATCAGCAGCAAGACATGCAAGGCCGGATGCGTCGGGCCGAACACCCAGCGCCCGAACACATAGGCCAGCACCACATCCGTCCCAAGGGGCACTTGCCAGCCTATGCCGGGTGTCGCCTCAACCGCCGTCTCGAACAGGGCCGCCGAGATCAGCCAGACCACTGCCGCGCCGATCATGCCCCCGATCATGCCCGCCATCGGCACCACCGCGCGCCTGCCAGACAGCGCGCCGCGCTCCAGCACCACGGCCTCCCACAACTCTTTGCCGATGAAGAACACAAACAGCGCCATCAACCCATCTGAC
>JAGPBG010000284.1 GCA_018063485.1 Cypionkella sp. | reverse complement strand
CCGGCGGTTTCTTCAAGCGCGAAGCGCGCCCTTCGGAGAAAGAGACGCTGACCTCGCGTCTGATCGATCGCCCGTGCCGCCCGTTGTTTGTTGAAGGCTTCAAGAATGAAGTGCTGGTGATGGCAACAGTGCTGTCGCATGATCTGGAAAACGATCCCGATATCGTCGCCATGATCGCCGTTTCGGCGGCGCTGACGATTTCCGGCGTGCCGTTCATGGGCCCGATCGGTGCGGCCCGCGTTGGTTTCACCGGCGGAAACTATGTGCTGAACCCGACCGTGGACGACATGCAGGGCCTGCGCAACAATCCCGATCAGCGGCTTGATCTGGTCATCGCCGGCACCAAAGACGCCGTGATGATGGTGGAATCCGAGGCTTATGAGCTGACCGAAGACGAAATGCTGGGTGCTGTGAAATTCGGTCATGCCCAGATGCAGCCCGTCATCGACCTGATCTGCGATTTCGCCGAAGATTGCGCGAAAGAGCCCTTCGATTACCAGGCGCCTGATTACGCTGATCTTTACACCCGCGTCAAAGCGGCTGGCGAGACCCAGATGCGCGCAGCTTTCGCCCTGCGCGACAAGCAAGAGCGCACCACCGCGATCTCGGCGGCGGTTCTTGCAATCAAGGGCGCGTTGAACGAGGCCGATCTGGCCGATGCCAATCTTGGCTCGGCGATCAAGAAGCTGGAAGCCTCGATCCTGCGTGGCGATATCATCAACGGTGGCGCGCGCATTGACGGGCGTGACAACAAGACCGTGCGTCCGATCGTGTCGGAAACCGGTATCCTGCCGCGCACCCATGGGTCGGCGCTGTTCACCCGTGGTGAAACCCAGGGTCTGGTTGTGACCACGCTTGGCACCGGCGAGGATGAGCAGATCATCGACGCTTTGCACGGCAACAGCCGCTCGAACTTCCTCTTGCACTATAACTTCCCTCCCTATTCGGTAGGCGAAGTTGGCCGCGTGGGATCCCCGGGGCGTCGTGAGATTGGTCACGGCAAACTGGCATGGCGTGCGCTGCAAGCCGTGCTGCCGGCTGCGACCGACTTCCCCTATACCATCCGCTTGGTATCGGAAATCACCGAGAGCAACGGCTCCTCCTCGATGGCGTCGGTCTGCGGTGGTTCGCTGTCGATGATGGACGCGGGCGTTCCGCTGAAGGCTCCGGTGGCTGGTGTGGCCATGGGTCTGATCCTGGAAGACGATGGCCGTTTTGCCGTGTTGACCGATATTCTTGGCGACGAGGATCACCTTGGCGACATGGACTTCAAGGTTGCAGGCACTGCCAACGGCATCACCACGATGCAGATGGACATCAAGGTTGCAGGCATCACGCCGGAAATCATGGCGCAGGCTTTGGCTCAGGCCAAGGACGGGCGTTTGCACATCTTGGGTGAGATGAACAAGGCGCTGTCGGCTCCGCAGGGCTTCTCGGAATACGCTCCGAAAATCGAAACCCTGCAAATCCCGACCGACAAGATCCGTGAAGTCATCGGCTCGGGCGGCAAAGTGATCCGTGAGATCGTGGAACTGTCGGGCGCGAAAGTGGACATCAACGACGACGGCATCATCAAGATCGCATCAAGCGATGCGGCCTCGATCAAGAAGGCCTATGACATGATCTGGTCGATCGTGGCAGAGCCGGAAGAGGGCCATATCTACACCGGCAAAGTAGTGAAACTGGTCGATTTCGGTGCCTTCGTGAACTTCTTCGGCAAGCGTGATGGTCTGGTGCATGTGTCACAGATTGCCAACAAGCGCCTGACTCATCCGAATGAAATTCTGAAAGAAGGTCAGGAAGTCAAAGTGAAACTTCTGGGCTTTGATGACCGTGGCAAGGTCCGTTTGGGCATGAAGATGGTCGATCAGGAAACCGGTGAGGAAATCGCCGAGAAGAAAGAAGAATCCGACGCGTAAGCGTTTGATATAAATCCACAGGGCCCCGGAGCGATCCGGGGCCTTTTTCATTGGAAACATCTGCGAGATATTCGCGCATAGAACGCAGAAAATTCGGAATCTTCCACTAATCTTAGTGAAATATTGCTCATTTCTTGATTTCTCGCTGCATCTTTCCCAAATAATCCCGGCCATTTCCGGTATCTTCTGCGCATCATCTATTCTGGGGGATTCCATGCGGGTTGTGATTTTGGGCGCGGGGGTCATTGGTGTGACTTCGGCATGGTATCTTGCCAAGGCCGGGCATGAGGTGACGGTGTTGGAACGGCAGACCGGGCCGGCGCTGGAAACCTCTTTTGCCAATGCGGGCGAGATCAGCCCCGGCTATGCTTCACCCTGGGCCGGGCCCGGCATTCCGGCCAAGGCGATGAAATGGCTGTTCATGCACCATGCCCCGCTGATCATTCAGTTCCGGCCCGATTTTGCCAAGATCAAATGGGTCTCGCAAATGCTGATGAACTGCACGTCGGGGGCCTATGCCGAGAACAAATCGCGGATGGTTCGGCTTGCCGAATATTCCCGCGATTGCCTGAAGCAGTTGCGGGCTGAGACAGGGATTGCCTATGACGAGCGCACGCAGGGAACTTTGCAGTTGTTTCGCACCCAAAAACAGGTGGACGCGGCCTATAAGGATATTCAGGTTCTGAAAGCCGACGGTGTGCCATTTGAAGTGTTGGACCCTGCGGGTTGTGTTGCCGCCGAACCGGGCCTTGCGCCCAATCTTGGAAAAATTGCGGGCGGCTTGCGCCTTCCGGGGGATGAAACCGGGGATTGCTTCAAGTTCACCAATACTTTGGCAGATATGGCCAAGGCGGCGGGAGTAAAGTTTCGCTATGGTGTGCAAATCATCCGGCTGGAACAGGAAGCTGGTCGTATTTCTGCCGTCGTCACCTCGGAAGGGCGTATTGTGGCCGATGCCTTTGTGGTGGCGATGGGCAGCTATTCGCCCAGGATCGTCAAGCCTTTGGGCATGACTCTGCCGGTTTACCCGGTGAAAGGCTATTCGATCACGGTTCCGATTGTGGACGAGTCCCGCGCTCCGATTTCCACCATCATGGATGAAAGCTACAAGATTGCGATTACCCGTTTGGGTGATCGAATCCGGGTGGGTGGGATGGCCGAAATATCGGGCTA
Organism: Cypionkella sp.; assembly: GCA_018063485.1. GTDB lineage: Bacteria > Pseudomonadota > Alphaproteobacteria > Rhodobacterales > Rhodobacteraceae > CBDUEF01. The sequence continues at coordinate 919 of JAGPBG010000284.1, read as the reverse complement.
TAACAACACGCTGCATGATCGTCGCCGCGAGACGTTGCAATTCTCGGTCGAGGATCTGTTTGGCGGTGCGGCGGATCAATCGCGCGCCAGTTATTGGAGTGGCCTGCGGCCGATGACGCCTGATGGCACACCGATTGTGGGCCGTTCGACGATTTCAAACCTGTTTCTGAACACCGGTCACGGCACCTTGGGCTGGACGATGGCAACAGGGTCAGGCCGGGTTCTGGCGGATATGATCTCGGGGCAAACGACAGATATCGACACCTCGGATCTGGGGTATTCCAAATATCGCTGGGGTCGCCGCCGGGCAGCATGAAAAGGGGGGAAAGCCCCCCTCTCCATTATTTCGGGGCTTTGGCGTAGCGCAAATAGGGCAGTTTGATATCCAGCGCACCGAACTTGTCCTCGGCCTGCTGGTTGTTCAGGCTCATTGACACAATGACATCCTGGCCCGGTTGCCAGTTGGCTGGGGTCGCGATCGGTACGCCATCTGTGGCTTGAACCGCATCCAGTGCCCGCAAGATTTCGGCAAAGTTGCGACCAACCGACATCGGATAGGTCATTGTCAACCGCACCTTCTTGTCTGGCCCGATGATATAGACCGTGCGCACGGTCGCTGAATTGGCCGGTGTGCGGCCTTCGGTCGGCAGGTAATACTCGGCTGGCAGCATGTCATAGGCTTTGGCAACCGTCAGGTTGGTGTCGTCGATGATCGGGAAATCGGCAGCAGCGCCACCGACTGCCTCAATATCGCGCTTCCATTTGGTGTGATCCGCAACCGAATCGACGGAAACGCCAATCACCTTGGTTTTGCGCTTCGCCCATTCCCCAGCCAGTTGTGCCACAGCGCCGAATTCGGTTGTGCAGACTGGCGTGAAATCCTTTGGATGGCTGAAGATGATCGCATAGTGGCCGTCAA
>JAGPBG010000283.1 GCA_018063485.1 Cypionkella sp. | reverse complement strand
CATAGCCCAAAATTGCCACCCTGCCTAGGGTCAACGCCCCCACACCGCTGTCACGATGACGACAGAATTCGAGAGTAAACAGATTTAGTCCTGTAGTTTCAATTCGATAGCGCCCCATGCTGCCGGATGCATCGCATCTGATCTTGCTTGCGTGGCATGACTCTACACAGCAAACTCATATCGAAGCCGCGCTGGATAGGTGGCGATCTTGAGGTTGCGCCATGCCCCGGCTTTAATCTAGCCCGTTTTGGACAACCCCCCTCGCGTCTGGATTTCTCGGCTGGAATGGGAGTATTGCTCTTGCTGACTCACGCACACCAGAGCCAGCAAGAGCAGCAAATCCACAAGCCGCCAAAGATATCTCAGGAATTGACCAGATCAACGCCTAAACAACATTGTTGACTGGCGCTTTGACCTGCATGGCACCAGTCGGTTGGCCAGTCAGAACCTCGATCAACGCCAACGCCGCTGCTTGCTCGCGTGGGGTTTTGGCGCTACGGATCTGATCTTCGCAGTAATCCATGATATCAAGCTGAGTTGGCAAGGAATGTGGTGCTGGCACCGTCGCCGACTCGCTGACAAGGCGAATCAGTGCCCGTGCCGCATCAACGCGCTTTTGTTTGGCGCGATCCAGCAGTGCCCGAACATCGTCTTCCGCGGCAAACACATCTCCGGTTATCCCGGCAAAGGCCCGAACCCGATCAATCCGCTCGACCGAACAATCGAGAAGTGCCGCCAAGGCAGAAACCTTGCCCATTGGCTTGGTTGAGCCGATATAGTCGTAGGGCGCGTTATCCGACCGCTTGAGAACGCGGTCCATGATTGGGTCGATCACCGTGATAATGTCGGTAATGCCGGACCGGCGCGCAAATTCCAATGACCCAACCATCAACTCGCTGGTCGCCCTGGAAATCGCATTGGGACGGCCGCCTTCATTCAACCGGTGGGTATCTACGCAGAATCGCGTCGATTCCCAGATATTGGCGCTGCGCAAAGGCGGCTCGCCGTCAAGGATGGATTGAAACACATCGGCCAACATGTGCGGCCCGGTGGTTTGCAAGGCGCGCACGCATGAGATCACATGGCCGTCATCATCCAGACCGATCACATAAGCGGGGTCCAGAAGATCAAACTGATCAATCTCCATCCCGGCCTCGATCTTGACATCCCATCCCAGCCGACCGCCAAAAACCCTGGCCCGCAAACGGAACATGTCATCAAGCAGATCACTGAAACGTTCCTTGTTCAGCGCGTCAATTACGATAATCATGGTATATCCCCTATGGTAGCCAACAAATTGAAAATATCTGTTGTGGCAAAGACCGGTATTGGGGGAAACCCTTAGTGGATCGGGGTGCTGCCGATTCAGAGAGGATGAACAAGACCGAGAGAGATGGCCCGCCCAACTGCTTGCGTTGTGTTCAGGGCAAACAGCTTGTCACGGCTGGATCTCAGATGCACCTCAACAGTTCGGTGAGAAATGCCCAGGATATCGCCGATGTCCTGATTGGATTTCCCGGCAGCAGCCCATTGCAGGATCTCCTTTTCACGGGTCGAGAGGGTTGGAAACCGCAGAACCTGTGACAATACATCTGATCGCATGACTGTATCGTGGATGTGGACGGCCACTGACTGAAGGTCGACAAGAATATTCTGAATAAGCTTGTCCCATTCCGTTACCACGCATTTGCGGGTTACGCTCAACATGCCGATATCACCATAAGGGCCACGAACGGGAATGGTCAACCCTTGATCCGTGATGCCGAAGTCACTTGCATCGCGAAACACGGTCTGGAAATTCTTGTCTTGCTCTAGCCGGCGCCAATCAACCGGTGCGATGCTCCGACTGGCGCGGTGAATCGTTGGGTCGATATTCTGAAAACTGCGGCGCATGTAGTGCAGCTTCCACTCATCGCTGTAATTGACGTACCCATGCACACTGCCAGCAACCGGATTTGTTCCAGCATAGGCTGCATGATCCAACTCGAAACGATTGCATATCTGATCAAGGAACGTCGTAAAACGGTCCTGTCCATTGGGCAAGGCGCCCAGATCAATCAAATCCATGGCAAGATACTCTGATGCAGAGAACACATCCCTGGTTGCGATGAAAAGGCCAACTCAGCGCCCATCTTTCGCATTCAACGGTACACATAGTAAGCGGCATTCTGAAATAGGCGGTTTATCCACGCGATGCGGCAAAAAAGCCACGGTCAAAGGCATATTCCTGCGCCCCGAATGGTATCACTGGTAGCCTGAAAACCAGTGGACCCCGAAGGGCGAAGCCGCCGTCAAGGCTCACGCGCCGATGTGAATTTGCTGGTCCGGCAGTGATCGCGGCCTTTGGAAACCGCATTTGCCTTGGCAGCCCTAATTCGCGCTGCGGGCAACAGCGGCCAGATCAATCACTTCGGTATCTTCGCTTTGCTCAGGCTCCTGGGCTTTGGGCTTTGCCGGAGCATTGACCAGAAGTGGGAGGATCTCGGCCGCTGTGGCGCTTTGCCCAATTCCTTCAACCGGTTCGCGCCAGCTAAGCGTGTCGAAGCCGCCGCAGTTCTCACAGATTGGCTGCCAGGCCGAATGTATGGCCTGACAATTGTCGCAGCACCATTGCGGGCCACGCGGGGCGGTCAAAGCCTTGGAAAGCCAGCCGCGCACAACAGCGTCATCGCTGCCCTCGCCTCGCTCTATGGCGGCCATGATCGCCAGCGCCCGCTGCGTCGGGTGGCGCGTCACCATATCTCCCAAGGATCGGCGCGCTGCTGGGAAATCATCGGCAGTAATATTCAATTCCGCCAAGAGCAGTTTTGTCTCGTCATTGTCAGTGTGCAACGCAGTCAAAGTCCTGAAGCGCTTGATCCGGGAATCGGCAGATTCGTCAGGCTCGATTTCGGCAAATGCAGCCGCAAGATCGGGGTGTGGACGCGCCTCCCATGCCTTTTTCAACACCCGGCTCGCGCCGCGCTTGTCGCCTTTGTCGATCAGCGCACGCGCGGCCATCGCGGCGGCCGGAATCAGGTCCGGCGATTGCTTGTTGGCCGCAATGGCCGCTTCGCGCGCTTCGATGCTGGAGGTGTCGTCCATCACGGCGCGCGCCTCTTGCAGCGCAAGAATGGCATCACGCCGCCGGTAGACAGCCTTGGGTAGCGCCCCGGATTTCAGCTTGGCTCCCAGGGTCGCGCGTGCGCCAACCCAATCCGATTTTTCGGATTGCAATTTCAGCAAGATATCCTGTGTTTCGGAGTGCTTTGGCTTCAACGTCAGCGCTTTTTCGGCCAGTTTCAGCGCGGTTTCGGTATCGCCCTCGGCCAGCTTTTGCCGCATCAAGCCACGCACCCCCACAAAGCGCGTGGTGTCGTCCCCAAGCAAAGACCTGTAGGCTTCGGCGGCACGTTTTGTGTCGCCGACCGACTCCGCCGCCTGGGCTATCAAGAGCGTGGTCAATTCGGGTTGAGCAAGGAATTTTTCCGCGCGCTGGGCCCGCAACAGGGCAAGCCGTCCCTCACCCGCCGCCAGCGCGATCATTCCGTCATGAAGGGCCTGATACCCTTTGCGTTCTCGGTTGCGATCAAAATAGCGCGAAATCGCGGTCTCATCGCCATTGAGAAACCGCAGGGTGGCAACAATCAAACCGATCAGTTTCATCAACAGCCAGATTGCAAAGATGATGCACAACAGCAGCACCACAGCTTGTAGCGGGCCGAGGTTCAATTCCCAACCGGCGGCAGCGATACGAATGCCTTCCCCGCTGTCAGAAAGCATCCCCGCACCCAAGGTCAACCCGGCAATCGCCGCAACGAATAGAAAAATCTTGAGCAATGACCAGATCATTTCCGTCTCCTATTGGTCCAGAATGGCGGAAAGCTTGGCGAAGGCCTGTGTCGAAGCCAGCCACTTTTGGGCCAGCTCCAGCCACTCCGCCATTGGCTCCTGGGCTTCTTTTGGCAAGCCGGCAATCTCTGTCATGGCCGTCTGTAAATCCCCGGAAGTCAGGGCCGCCTCGGCACGGGACAGGATTGC
>JAGPBG010000282.1 GCA_018063485.1 Cypionkella sp. | reverse complement strand
ATCCCGCACCGGGTCGATATCCACCCAGATCGGGCCGCTTTCCTTGCCCTCACCGTCAAGCCGCGTGTCCACATCGGCCATGAACGGCGCGACGAAGGGAAAGGCCAAGGCCGCAAGATCGGAGGGCAGCCCCGCTATCGCACCGCCAATGCCCAACATTCCGTTGACGCTGACAAACAACTGGTCTGCCGCATAGGTCACGCCGCCAATCGTCAGTCCGTTTTCGAAAACCGCCCGCGCGTCGATGCGCACCGAACCCTCATCCAGCTCTGAAATCCTGGTTTCGCCGTATCCCGCAGCCCCGCCAAGACCGGCCACGGCAGTGCCATTGCCCGTTATCTTTCCCATATCACACCCGCAATTACCCAAGGCTCAGCCTGTGGGACGGGTCTTTCCCAAAGGTTAAACGCTGCGACAAGGATGCTGCGGATTTTTCGATAATTGCCGGAATGATCCTCACTTCTGCCGCCTTTTGGTCACCCATTGATCCCTTGTCTTGGGCAGAACAGAGGCAGGGGTGCAGGCAACGGAGGGTCGGGTGCAGCTTCAGGCGATTGCCATATACACGGCCCAGACTCTTGGATTTGCAGCCATTTCCGAAGGTTTGGCGGTGGTAGAGGTGCAAGGATATGCCCGTCTGATCTATTCGTCGCGCAACGGCAATCTGTGCGCCTCGCTTTCTCTTGGGCCCGTTGACGCCGTGCCGCGTCCGATCGTGGAAGCAAATGCCCCCGGAGCGGATCTTGCCCTTCAGCAGAACTCGGCGGGGCAACGGCTGTTTGCATTTTCGGCCTTCAGTGACGGTTTGCGGGCGGCGCCCATCGCGGCGAATGGCGTGCCGGGCGCGATGTCGCTGGTCTCGACCAGCCTTGGCACCCTTACCGGCGTTACGGCGATGGAAATATTCGAATTTGGCAGCACCGATATTGCCGTTGTCGCTCAACGCGGAAATGCCGGGCTGCGGGTGTTCACCCTGAACGAGGGCGGCGCGCTGGTTCAGGTGGCCAGGATCATGGATGGCACCAAGGCCTATCTGGCCGATATCAGCGATCTGGCATCGGTCACGATCGGCACGGATCACTTTTTGCTGGTGCTGTCAGGGCTGGAGAATGGGGTGACCAGTTTCAAGGTTGACGCAAACGGTTCGGTGCAATTCATCGACAGCCTGGGCAACCGGGATGGTCTGGCGATCACCGGACCGGCCGCTTTGCAAATGGTTGAGATCGGCGGGCAGCAGTTTGCGGTGATTGCCTCGACCACCTCGGATTCGCTTTCTGTGGTGCGGGTCAATCCGTTGGGCTGCCTGTTTCAGACCGATCACCTGATCGACAGTCGCGAAACCCGCATCGCCGATGTTGCCGCTCTTGACCTGTTTCAGGCCAATGGCCGCAGCTTTGTAGTGGCTGCGGGCAGCGATAACGGCCTGTCGTTGTTCGAACTGTTGCCGGGGGGCAAGATCGAGCACCTGGCCAGCTTTGCGCTGGAAACCGGGGCGGGAATCGGCAATGTGACGTCGATAGAGGCGGTGGTGCTGGGCAATAAGGTGGCGATCCTGATGGTGGATGCCTCGGGGTCGGGCATTTATCACTACGAGGTGCCGCTGGCGACGCTGGGCAGCCTGATCATCGGGCAGGGCGGTACTGTAGCTGGAACCGCGCTGGATGATCGTTTGCTGGGATCGAATGCGGCAGAGACGCTGCAAGGCGGGGCAGGAGATGATTTCTTGCATGACGGTGGTGGTGCAGATGTGCTGTTTGGCGGTGCCGGGGCGGATGTCTTTGTGCTGTCGCGCGATGGCCAGCAAGACCGGATTGCCGATTTCACCGATGGCGCGGACAAGATTGATCTGTCGGATTGGGGGATGATCTATTCTGCCGCAGCCTTGTCGATCCAAAGCACGGCCACTGGCGCGCGGATCAGCTTTGGTGGCGAGGTGCTGATCATCGACACGGCCAACGGCACCGCTCTGAATGCGACAAACCTGACGGACGCCGATTTCCTGTTTTGAGCAATGGAAACTGGCGATTTGTGCTGTTTTGTCGCTTTGGGCTGGACGAGTGGCGTCGATGTGGTTCAAAACCCGCCTCGAACACAAAGAAACGTCAGGGGCGGCGCATGGATCACGTTCTGGTCACCGGAGGCGCGGGCTATATCGGATCGCACGCTTGCAAGGCGCTGGCGCGTGCCGGCTTTACCCCCGCGACCTATGACAATCTGTCAACGGGCTGGCGTGAAGCGGTGAAATACGGGCCGCTGATTGAGGCCGATCTGTCGGACCGAGCGGCGCTGGATGCGGTCTTTGCCCATTATCGGCCCAAGGCGGTCATGCATTTTGCAGCCCTGTCGCTGGTGGGGGAGTCGATGCGTGATCCGGGGCGCTATTGGCGTGCGAATGTTCTGGGCGCATTGAATTTGGTTGAGGCGGCGGTGGCTGCAGGCTGTCTGAATTTCGTGATGTCGTCGACCTGCGCAACTTATGGCGATCAGGATGGCGTGTTGCTGGATGAAAACAGCGCGCAACTGCCGATCAATGCCTATGGCGCCTCCAAACGCGCGATTGAGGATATCCTGCACGGTTTTGCGGCCAGCCACGGGTTGAACCCGGTGATTTTTCGCTATTTCAACGTGGCCGGGGCTGATCCCGAGGGCGAGTTGGGCGAGCAACACCGCCCCGAAACCCATCTGATCCCGCTGATGCTGGATGCGATCGAGGGGCGGCGACCGGCGCTGACGCTGTTTGGCACCGATTACCCGACGCCCGATGGCACTTGCGTGCGAGATTATGTGCATGTCAGCGATCTGGTGGCCGCGCATGTGTTGGGGCTGCAATGGCTGTTTGAGGGCAAGCAGGGTTGTGCGTTCAATCTGGGCTCGGGGCGCGGCTTTTCGGTCAAGGATGTGATTGCCGCAGCCGGTGCCGTGACCAACCGCCCGGTGCCGGTGGTGATTGGTCCTCGTCGCCCTGGTGATGCGGCGAGCTTGGTTTCCGGGTCTGGCCGTGCCATTGCGGAACTGGGATGGCGACCGGAACGCTCGGACCTGGCCAATATGATCTCGGATGCGCTGCGCTGGAGCCGCCAGCCGGGGTATTCGCGGTAAGGAGGGGACGCCATGCGGCATGTGCTGATTTCCAGCATCAAGGATGAAGGCCCGTTCCTGCTGGAATGGGTGGCACATCATCTGGTGCTGGGTTTTGATCAGATTGCGATTGCGTCGAATGATTGCCGGGATGGGTCTGATGCGCTACTGGCCGCGTTGGATGGCGCGGGCTATATCACCCATGTTGCCAATGTCTTGCAGCCCGGCGACATTCCGCAACATGCCGGATATGAGCGTATCCGGCAGCGGCTGGAGCTGTTGCCCGAAGATTGGCTGATGATGCTGGACGCCGACGAATTTCTCAATGTGCATTGCGGTGCCGGACGGGTGGCCGATCTGACTGCGCGCGCCGACCAGGAAATCGACATAATCGCGCTGTCTGGCATGGGCTTTACCGATGCGCCTGAAATCAATTGGCGGCCTGGCGCGATCTGCGCGCGCTTTCCGCATCGTTTGCCGCTGCGTCACAAGGCCAATGCGGCGGTAAAAAGCCTGACGCGGGGCACGGCGCGCTTTGCCGGGATTCACAATCATCACATGGTCGGCTATTCCGCCCGCCCGCCGCTGGTGGTGATGCGCGGCGATGGGGCACGGTTTGAACTGGCGCGAAACCTGCCAATTTACAAGCAGTTGCGCAATCTGCCGCTGCGCGAGATTACCCACCGTCTGGCGCAATATAATCACTATTTGATCAAGACCTGGGACAGCTTTCTGTTGCGCCGTGACCGCGGGCGCGGTGTTGCAGTGGTTGACGGCCCCACAACCGACCGTCACACCGAAGCGTATTTTTCCGAACGCCAGATCAGTGATGGCACAGACGCGACCATCCTGCGCTATGGTGCCGAGGTTGCCGGGCTGATGGCCGCAATGCTCGAGGATCGCCTGATCCGATCCGCCCAGTCGGAAACCGACGCGCGCTACGGCGA
>JAGPBG010000281.1 GCA_018063485.1 Cypionkella sp. | reverse complement strand
CTGCAAGCGCTGCTGCCCAAATAGACCACAGGGTTTAGGGTATCAGGTGCTTGAGAAGATCAACCCGCAGTATTGGAGGAGACGCCAACCTGTGCCGGGCGCAACAACCGATCATGCAGGGTGAATCCTTCCAGCAAAACCTGAATGATCTGGCCCGCCTTGGTGCCTGGCAGCGGCGCTTCGAACATCGCCTGATGCAGTTGCGGGTCAAACACATCACCAATGGCCGGCGAGACTGCCTTGACGCCGTGTTTGCCCATCACATTGCTCAATTCGCGCAAGGTCAACTCAACCCCCTCGATCAAGGCGGCGGCGCTGGCGCGGGTCTCGTCACTCGCTGCATCCGTCGCGCGCTTGAGGTTGTCATAAACCGGCAACAGATCGCGGGCGAGTTTGGAGCCGCCATATTGCTCGGCCTCACGCCGATCCCGTTCTGACCGTTTGCGGCTGTTTTCGGCATCCGCCAGGGCGCGCATGAAGCGATCTTTGAATTCATCCCTTTCGACGCGCAAAGCGTCAAGCGCGTCTTCAACAATGAAATCATCGTCAAATTCCGGTAGGTCGATCGCCTCGGGTGTGGTGTTATCTTGCGTCATATTCTGCCGTCCTGGTCCTGTCTTCATTCAAACCTTGCCGCGCTCGGAGACAATCCGTCCGACAAGTTGCGCTGTGTAATCGACAATCGGCACCACCCGGCCATAGTTCAGCCGGGTCGGGCCAATCACACCGACGGCACCGATAATCTTTCGATCAGAGTTCATATAGGGAGAGACAACCAGAGAGGAACCCGAAAGTGAGAAAAGTTTGTTCTCAGAGCCAATAAAGATACGCACACCCTCACCGCCTTCGGCCAATTCCAGAAACTCGGCGATATCGCGCTTGCGCTCCAGATCATCGAACAGGCTGCGAATGCGGTCGATGTCTTGGATTGCCTGGCTTTGGTCGATCAGATTGGCTCGTCCGCGCACCAGCAATCGTTCACTGCGCTCGCCACCATCTTCCCAAAGTGCAAGTCCGCTTTCCACCAGCGCCTGGGCCAGCGAATCAATCTCTTGACGACGGCGCTGGATCTCAGAACCGACAGAGCGGCGCAGATCGGACAGAGTCTTCCCCTCAGCCAGGGCATTCAGAAAATTGGCCGCTTCGCGCATTGAAGACGGCGTTTGGCCGGGGGGTGGCATGAAGACCCGATTTTCAACCTGGCCGCTGGCAAAGACGAGAACCACCAACGCGCGGTCGGGGGCAAGGCTGACGAATTCAATATGCCTGATCGGTGCCTCTTGTTTCGGAGCAAGCACCACCGAGGCCCCGCGGGTAATTCCCGACAATGTGGCACCCACCTGATCCAGCAGTGATGTCATATCCTGATCATTCGCACCAAGACTGGCATCCATTTTCTGGCGATCATCTTCCGCAACTGCACCCACTTCCAGCAGACCATCCACAAACATGCGCAGCCCAAGCTGTGTCGGAATACGCCCCGCAGACACATGCGGACTATCGAGCAACCCCATCAGCTCGAGATCTTGCATCACATTGCGGATGGTCGCCGCGGAAAGTGGTTCCGTCATGCTGCGGGTCAGGGTTCTGCTGCCAACCGGATCACCCGACGACAGATAACTCTCGACCACACGGCGGAACACTTCGCGGGCGCGCTTGTTCATATCAGAGAGGATATGGTTTCCGTCACTCATGGCGTGCGCCCCAAAGGATATGCACTTTAGCGACGGGTATGGGGCAACGTCAATCGGGGTTGCATCCAATGGGCAGGACTGACTATCTGAGCCAAAGCATAAAAGGAAAGAAACAATGCGCCCTTCAGGCCGGAATTTGGATGAAATGCGAACGGTGTCGATTGAAATCGACGTCATGAAACATGCCGAGGGCTCTTGTCTGATCAAGATGGGGGAAACCCATGTGCTGTGCTCGGCCACCATTGAAGACAAGGCACCACCCTTTCTGAAGAACACCGGGCTGGGCTGGGTAACGGCGGAATATGGCATGTTGCCACGCGCGACCAACAGCCGGATGCGCCGCGAGGCAGCGACTGGCAAGCAATCCGGAAGAACACAGGAAATTCAAAGGCTTATCGGTAGATCTTTACGCGCTGGCGTGGATCGCTCTGCACTTGGAGAGCGGCAAATCGTCATTGACTGTGATGTGCTGCAAGCAGATGGCGGTACACGCTGCGCCTCGATCACTGGAGGGTGGGTGGCGTTGCGCTTGGCAGTGAATAAATTGCTGAAATCCGGCGCTATCATCAGCGATCCGATCATCGACCATGTTGCCGCGATTTCTTCGGGAATTTACGCCGGTCAATCGGTGCTGGATCTGGACTATGTCGAGGACAGCGCTGCTGGTACCGATGGTAACTTTATCCTGACTGGTCGCGGAAGATTGATCGAGGTACAAATGTCGGCTGAGGGTGCCACTTTCTCGCGCGCCGAAATGAATGAACTGCTAGATCTGTCCGAGAGCGGGATCAAATCTTTGGTTGCAGCTCAGAAGCTGGCCTTGGGCGTTTCTTGATGCGGAAATTCACCGGCAACAGGCTTTTGGTGGCAACGCATAACCAAGGCAAGTTGGAAGAGATTTCCAAACTGCTGGAGGTCTATGATATCGCAGTGATGTCCTCGAAGGATTTGGGCCTGCCCGAGCCTGCAGAGACTGAATCGAGTTTTGTTGGCAACGCCCGGATCAAAGCCCATGCTGCCGCGCGCGCGGCTAACCTTCCGGCGCTTGCTGATGATTCCGGGATTTGTGTCGACGGATTGGCCGGCGCGCCGGGGGTTTATACGGCGGATTGGGCCGAAACGGGGAACGGTCGGGATTTTGTCGCCGCCATGACCCGAACCTGGAAAGAGCTTGAGGCGGCTTCGGCACCATATCCGCGTAAAGCGCAGTTTCGTTGCACTTTGGTGCTGGCCTGGCCAGATGGGCATGATGAGGTTTTTGAAGGCGTCATGCCGGGGGAGATCGTCTGGCCAATGCGGGGAAATTTGGGGCATGGCTACGATCCGATTTTTCAGCCCCAGGGGTTTTCAGAGACTTTTGGCGAGATGGACCGCTGGCAAAAGAACGAAATCAGTCATCGTGCCCTGGCGTTTCGCAAATTGGTTGATGGATGTTTCAGATGAGGCGGATTTCTACGGGATCGCCATTCGAGTCGACAATGGGGTATAGCCGTGCCGTGATCAAGGGCGGATGGTGCTTTGTGTCCGGCGTGACTGGCTATGATTACAAGACGATGGCGATACCCAACACCATTGCCGACCAGACGAGGAATTGTTTTACGACCATTGGGCAGGTGCTTGCCGAATCAGGTTTTGAGATGACTGATATCGTGCGAGTACAATATACGGTGGTTGACGCGGCCTTGGTTGAGCAGGTGGTCCCAGTTCTCGGCGCCGCTCTCGGAGAGATACGGCCCGCAGCAACCATGGTGATTGCCGGGTTAATTCGCCCGGAAATGCTGATCGAGATCGAAATTACGGCATTCAAAGGATAGGTGATGGAGGATTGGCAGAGCGGCGGCTTTGGGCTCTATCTGCATTGGCCATTTTGTCAGTCAAAATGCCCCTATTGTGATTTCAACAGCCACGTTGCTGGCAAGACTGATCAGAAGCGCTGGCAATCCGCATACCTGGCCGAAATTGACCGGCTCGCGAAGGACACTGGCGGGCGCGTGTTGCAAACGGTGTTTTTCGGGGGAGGCACCCCATCTCTGATGGAGCCTGATCTTGTGTCGGCAATTATCAACCGGATCCGTTCAAGTTGGCCGATGTCGAACAATCCCGAAATCACACTTGAGGCCAATCCCGGTTCGATCGAAATGGGGCGATTCCGCGGCTATCGTGACGCAGGAGTGACCCGTGTTTCGATGGGAATGCAGGCAATGAATGATGCCGATCTACGTTTGCTTGGACGTGTGCACAGTGCTGAAGATGCACGCAAGGCGTTTGAAGTTGCTCGTCAATGCTTCGAGCGGGTCAGTTTTGATCTGATTTATGCGCGCCAGAAACAATGC
>JAGPBG010000015.1 GCA_018063485.1 Cypionkella sp. | reverse complement strand
GTGGTGGGAACCTCGCTGTTTCAGATCATTTTTGTGACCGCCTTTACGACTTTGATGCACGCCATCACCAGCCAGACGGTGGATATCATGCTGGCCGCCTTGTTGATCGTAGGCGGCGTGATTGGCGCGCAACTTGGCACGGTGTTCGGCACCAAGTTGCGGGGCGAGCAGTTGCGCATTTTGCTGGCAATGATGGTGCTGGCGGTGTCGTTCAAGATCGCGCTGGATCTGCTGTTGCAGCCGTCCGAGTTGTATTCGATCACGGCGGGTGCTCTGCCATGATCCGCGCGCTGTTGGTTGTCTTGTTCGTGATCGTGCCGTTCTCCAGCCCGGCGCAAGATGATATGTCCCTGAACGGCGAAAAGATCGTGGCGGGCCTGAGCCAGAACCGCGTGGCGATCACCGCCAATTTTGACGGCTCGGAAATCCTGATCTATGGCGCGGTCAAGCGCGATACCCCTGCCCCGGTTGGGCCGCGGCTTGAGGTCGTGATCACCATCGAAGGGCCTTCCGAGCGGCAAGTGGTCCGGCGCAAGGAAAAGGTGGCGGGCATCTGGATCAACCAAGGCGCGGTGACGGTCAGCTCTGCGCCGACGTTTTATGTGGTGGCAACCACCGCGCCAATGGCCGAGGTTTTGTCGGCAACCGATGACATGCGCTATCATATTTCCATCCGGCAGGCGATCCGAGCCATCGGGATCAGTGCGGAATCCGACAATGCGCCCGATTATATCGCCGCGATGGAGCGTATTCTGCGGGCGAATGATGAATACCGCTTGTCAGAAGGCTCGGTGCAATTGCTGGAGGAAACGCTGTTTCGGGCGGATGTGGTGTTGCCCTCAAACCTGATCGAAGGGCGCTACCGCGTGCGGATATTCCTGACGCGGGGGGGTATGGTAGTGGACAGCCATGAGCGGATTATTGCGGTGCGCAAAGCGGGATTGGAACGGTCATTGTATAATTTCGCACATGAGCAACCCTTGGGTTACGGCATTGCATCGCTGGTTCTGGCGTTGGTGGCGGGCTGGGGCGCGGCGGCGGGGTTCCGGTTCTTCCGACCTTAGGCTAACCGGGCAGCGATGCCAGGCCAGGCGCGCCGCATGGTCAGCGCGCGCGCGATGTTCAGCACCATCAATGCGCCCCAAAGGCCGTGATTGCCAAAGGCTGGCAGCAAGATCGCCATGGACACGCCATAGATTGCCACCGATAACGCCATGGCGCGCAACATCGCCCCGGTCATCATCGCGCCGATGAACATGCCATCATAGATCCAGCTTGTTACCCCGATCAGCGGGGCCATGATCAACCAGGGCAGATAGATCTGGGCGGCGATACGCACTTCGGGCGAAGTGGTCATCAGGGCAATGATTTGCGGGCCTGTGGCGGCAAAGATCAGGGCCAGCAGCGCCGCGCCGGCCAGCCCCAGGTTCATGCAGATCTGTCCGGCGCGGCGGGTATCTGTGATCGAGCGCGCACCGACGGATTGGCCAACCAGCGCTTCGGCGGCAAAGGCAAAACCGTCCAGCGCAAAGGCGGTGATTTCCAGAAATTGCATCAGCACCTGATTGGCCGCGAGGGTGGTATCGCCAAAATGCGCGCCCACAAACACGAAACTGGTGAAGGAAAGTTGCAACAGGATGGTGCGGGCCATGATGTCACGGCTGGCAGTGAACATTTTTCCCAGCGCCGCGCGGTCGCGCAGGCGGGCGATGGCAGGGCGCAAGAATGCGCCAAACGCGTCGCGCGCCAGCCAGAGCCCAAGTGCCAATCCACCCCATTCGGCGATCAACGTGGCAATGGCGACGCCCGGCACGCCCCAGTTCAAGTGCAGCACGAAATAGAGGTCCAGCGCGATGTTGATGCCGTTTTGCGCCAGTTGCAGCACCAGCACCGCACGGGTGCGTTCCAGCGCGATCAGCCAACCGGTGACCGCATAAAGCGCGATGCTGGCGGGCGCGCCCCAGATGCGGATTGACAGATATTGGCGTGCGAGGGTTTCCACTTCGGGCGAGGCGGGAGAGACGGCGAAGGCGGCTTGAAACAGCAAGGTTTGCGCAGCAACAAGGCCAAGCCCTGCAAGCGCCCCGATGGCCAGCGCCCGCAGCAATATGGCCGAGCGTTCGGCCCCGTCGCCTGCGCCATGGGCTTGGGCAGTCAGGCCCGAGGTGGACATGCGCAAGAACCCGAAGGCCCAATAAAAGGTGGAGAGGATAATCGCTCCAATGCCCACCGCGCCCAAGGGTGCGGCAGCACCCAGTTGCCCGATTACCGCGGTATCAACCGCGCCCAACAGCGGCACCGTGGCGTTTGACAGCACTATGGGCGCGGCAATCCACAGCACCCGGCGGTGGGTCAGGGCGGTCATTTCACTCCTTCAGGCATCAGAAAATGCCCGGTGGCCTGTGCGAAAAGCCGCGCACGGTTGTCTTGCCAGGCTTCGACATGCACCGAGGCATAGCGGCGGCCCAACCGGTTGACACGGGCACGGGCATAGGCATCGCGCGGCAGGCCAGCGCGCAGATAGTCAACCGTAAAGTCTATGGTCTTGGGCAGAAGCAGGGATTTTGCCGCGTCAACTTGGCCGGACTCCATTCCCTCCCAAGTCAGCGCCCAGGCCAGCTCGATGATCGCCGTCACCTCCAGCAACCCAGCGGAAACGCCGCCATGCAAAGCCGGAATCATCGGATTGCCGATCAGCTTGGGATCAAAAGGCAAAACGGCGGTCAACTCATCGCCGCGCCGGTCAAACTGGATGCCAAGAAAGCCTGCATAGGGCACCCGTTCCACCAATTGGGCCAGCGCCGCGTCGCGCCGCGATGTCACCACATGCACCGGCTCAGGGGGAGTGCGGCTCATGGTTTTGCCCCTTCCACACTGAAAGCTCCGGTGCCGGTGGCAACCGGGCGGGCGGTATCGCTGTCAAAGGCCGTCACGCGGATGAAGGCGACGGAATGGGTAAGGTGATAACATTCAGCACTGGCGGTGATCGGCTGGCCGGGGCTGGCCGGGCGCATGTAATCAACGCGCAAATCCAGAGTCGCGGTGCTTCGCGGCCCCGCTGGATGACACATCACAGCGGCCCCGCTGGCGGTATCCATCAGCGCAAACACCGCGCCGCCATGCAACACACCAGTGTTGGGATCGCCGACCAGCCGCGCATCATAGGGCATCGAGACGGTCGCCCGACCAGCCTCCAAGGACTCAAGCCGCATCCCCAACGCCTTGGCGAAAGGCAAGGCGTCGATGAATTGGCGGGCGATGGTCAGGATATCGGGCATCAGCTGTCCTTTCGCGCCCATAATCCTTGGGATTGGCCCAAGCGCAAGGGGGCAATTCTTGCAACCGGGCGCAGTTGATCCTAAGTTGATTGCAAGAGGACAAGCCATGACCGACACTCGCCTCAGCTTCAAGGAAATGTGCGCCCGCTTCGATGTGACGCCACGCACCCTGCGTTATTATGAATACATCGAACTGTTGTCGCCCGAAAAGGACGGCAGGTCGCGGTTTTACGGCCCGCGTGAGGTGGCACGGATGACCCTGATCCTGCGCGGGCGGCGCTTTGGCTTCAGCCTTGAGGAGATCCGGCTGTGGCTGATGGCTTACCGGCAAAAGGGCACCAAGCAGCAGTTGGAATATTGGTTGCAACTGGCAGATCGGCAATTGGCCGAGTTGGACCGTCAACGCAGCGAACTGGACGTGACCATTGCCGATCTTCGCGCCCTGCGCGCGACCGCTGCCGATGAGATTTCCCGGTCAGGCGACGGCAAAGAGGGCTGACATCACGTCACAAACCGCTCTGACGTGACGTTACAGTGACGTTAACGTCAACTACCCTATTATGATTGGTGCACCATCCCCATCTCAAGGGGAATTGAAACCGATTCAAGGGATCACCATGACCGCCACCGTCGAGACCCTGAGCATCCGCGAGATGTGCGACGCCTTTGCCGTCACGCCGCGCGCCTTGCGGTTTTACGAGGCCAAGGAACTGCTGTTTCCGATCCGTCAGGGCACCCGGCGCCTGTTCACCAAAAGAGATCGCGCGCGGCTGCACCTGATTCTGCGCGGCAAGCGCTTTGGCTTTTCGCTTGAGGACATCCGCCAGCTCCTGGACATGTATGAACCCGACGGCACAAATCACGCCCAACGCAGCCGCACCTACGATCTGGCCCGCGAAAGGCTGGCACAGATGGAGGCACAACATGCTGAATTGGGACAGGCGATTGCCGATCTGAAGGCACAGATGGTTGAAATCGCAGCAAGCCTGCCGGGCCTGCGCGCCGCTGCTGAACAGGACTTAGGGAGATAGAAATGACAACCTACACCGCCCCCGTGAAAGACATGCAATTTCTGCTGCATGATGTGTTGAAAGTGACCTCTTCGGATGTGGCCGGCTATTGCGATATGGATGAAGGCTTTACTGCCGCCGTACTGGAAGCGGCGGGTAAAGTGGCCAGCGATGTGTTGCACCCTTTGAACGCGGTAGGCGACCAGATTGGTTGCCAGATGGAAAACGGCGCGGTGCGCACGCCCAGGGGTTTCAAGGCGGCGTTCGAGGCGATGAAAGAGGGCGGCTGGACCGCGCTTGATTGTGATCCGGCCTATGGTGGGCAAGGCTTGCCCTATGTGATGGGTACGGCGGTGGGTGAGATTTTCGTTTCGGCCAATATGGCCTTCAACATGTATCAGGGCCTGACCCACGGCGCCTATTCGGCGATCAAGGCACATGGCAGCGATGCGATCAAAGCGAAATACCTGCCCAATCTTGTGTCTTGCAAATGGACCGGCACGATGAATCTGACCGAGCCAAACTGCGGCACCGATCTGGGCCTGATGCGCACCCGCGCCGAGCCGCAGGACGACGGCAGCTACAAGATCACCGGCACCAAGATCTTCATCTCGGCGGGCGAACATGATCTGGCCGAAAACATCATCCATCTGGTGCTGGCCAAAGCGCCGGGCGGAGGTGACGGAACCAAGGGCATTTCGTTGTTCGTGGTGCCGAAGTTTCTGGTGAATGAGGACGGGAGCCTTGGCAACCGCAATGCTCTGGCCGTGGGCAAGGTCGAAGAAAAGATGGGGATTCACGGCAACGCGACTTGCGTGATGAACTATGATGGCGCGACCGGTTGGCTGCTTGGCGATCTGCACAAGGGCATGCGCGCGATGTTCACCATGATGAACGAAGCACGTCTGGGCGTGGGCCTGCAAGGCTATGCCGTGGCCGAGGCAGCCTATCAGAACGCACTTTCCTATGCGCGCGAGCGTTTGCAGGGCCGCGATGTGACCGGCGCACAAAACCCCAATGGCCCCGCCGATCCCTTGATCGTGCATCCCGATATCCGCCGCAGTCTGATGGATCAGAAATCCTTTGTTGAAGGGGCGCGCGCCTTTACCTTCTGGGCCGCCAGCCTGATCGACCGCTCGGTGCGTGCTGGCGACGCCGATGCCGAAGGGCTGGTGTCGTTGCTGATCCCGGTGCTGAAGGGCTTTCAGACCGACCGCGGATTTGAAATGGCGGTGCAGGCGCAGCAGGTCTGGGGCGGACATGGATATATCGAGGACAATGGCATGAGCCAGTTCGTCCGCGACGCCCGCATCGCACAGATCTATGAGGGTGCCAATGGCGTGCAGGCGCTGGATCTGGTGGGGCGCAAGCTGGGTCAGGATGGCGGCAAGCATGTCATGGCATTTTTCGAGATGATCAAAGCCTTCATCAAGGACAGCGCGGGTGACGAGCGGATGACGCCCTACCTCGATCCGCTGAAAAAGGCGTCCCAGGATGTGCAGGCTGCGGGAATGTTCTTTATGGGTAATGCGCTGAAAAATCCGAATGCCGCGCTGGCAGGGTCTTATGACTTCATGCTGATGATGGGCCACACCTGCCTGGGGCTGATGTGGTCGCGGATGGCGAAAGCCGCCCTGTCGGGCCTTGATGCAGGTGGCGATGCCGGATTTCTGAACGCCAAACTCGCCACCGGGCGCTATTACATGGCGCGCCACCTTCCGGCGACTGCGCTGCATCTTGCGCGGATCGAAAGCGGGGCGGATCCGGTGATGGCATTGGCTGCCGAGGCGTTCTAAGCTCTGGCAAAACCCTTCGGAGACTGCCATGCCCAAACGCTTTCGCCTAACCCGCCGCTTTCCGGTCGCCATGACGGCTGACGGCTACCGCAAACTGAAATCCTTCGCCACCGAGGCGGGGCTGGATGAGGGCGAGGCGCTGTCGTTTCTGTTCGAGAATTACTCATCGGTGATCAACCATGACAACATGACCCACCGCCTGCGCCTGTTCAACGCCGAGCTTGAAAGCCGAAAGTAGCCGTTTCATCTGTCGATAAATATCCCACGGGAGCGCGAGGGTGTGAAACCCTCGCCCCGCCCGCAGCCACAAAGGACCACCTGTCATGACTGCGAAACTCTTCTGCTTTGGCGAATCCGGCAATGCCTATAAATGCGCGCTGGCGCTGACCTTTGCCGATATGGACTGGGAGCCGGTTTATGTCGATTTCTTCAACGGCGAAGCGCGCTCGCCTGCCTTTCGCGCGATCAACGAGATGGGCGAGGTTCCGGTTCTGATCGACGGCGATACCACGCTGACGCAATCGGGTGTGATCCTTGACTATATCAGTTCAAAAACCGGCAAACTCGGTGGCCGTTCGGCGGCCGAGCGGCGCGAGGTGCTGCGTTGGATGTTCTGGGACAATCACAAGCTGTCTACCCAGATCGGCACCGCGCGGTTTTTGTCGAATTTCCTGCCCGAAACCAAACGCCCCGAAGGCGTGGTCCCCTTTTTGCAGGGCCGTCTGAAAGCCGCCTACAAGGTGTTGGATGATCATCTGACCAATCACCAATGGGTGGCGGGCGCGGCCATGACCATCGCAGACCTGTCTTGCTGCGGCTATCTCTATTACCCCGAGCCTTACGGCTTCGAGCGCGCCGATTGGCCGCAGGTTTCCGACTGGCTTGACCGCATTGCGGCCACGCCCGGCTGGAAACACCCCTATGATTTGATGCCCGGAAATCCCTCGGATCGGGCGTAAGGAGGACGATATGACCGATGCTTTCATCTATGACGCTGTGCGCAGCCCGCGTGGCAAGGGGCGGCCTGATGGCTCACTGCATGAGGTCACCTCGGTGGCGCTTTCGGCGAAAATCCTCAACTCAATCAAGGATCGCAACGGGCTGGAAGGCCATGCTGTCGAGGATGTGATCTGGGGCAATGTCACCCAGGTGGGCGAACAGGGTGGCTGTCTGGCACGCTCGGCGGTGCTGGCGTCCGATCTGGATGAAAGCATCCCCGGATTGGCGATCAACCGCTTTTGCGCCTCGGGGATGGAGGCGGTGAATATCGCGGCCAATCAGATCAAGGGTGGCGCAGGTCATGCCTATATCGCGGGCGGAGTCGAGATGATGGGCCGGGTTGCCATGGGCAGCGACGGGGCGGCGATTGCCGTCGATCCCAGCCTTGCGATGAAGACCTATTTTGTCCCGCAGGGGATTTCTGCCGATATCATCGCCACCGAATACGGCTTTACCCGCGAGATGGCCGATGCTTTGGCGGTGGAATCGCAACGGCGCGCGGCGGCGGCGTGGAAAGACAACCGCTTTGCCCGCTCGATCATCGAGATCAAGGATCAGAACGGGCTGACAATTCTGGACCGAGATGAATATATTCGCCCCGGCACTGATCTCGCGGCACTGGGCGCGCTGAAGCCCGCTTTCAAGGACATGGGCGAAGTGATGCCCGGTTTCGACAAGGTGGCGATGATGAAATACCCGCATCTCGAGCGGATCAATCATATTCATCACGCGGGCAATTCGTCTGGCATCGTGGACGGGGCTGCGGCGGTGCTGATCGGCAATGCCGAATTTGGTCGCGCCCATGGGTTGAAGCCCCGCGCCCGTATCCGCGCCACCGCCAAGATCGGCACTGATCCCACGATCATGCTGACTGGGCCGGTTCCGGTGACGGAAAAGATCCTGCGCGAGTCCGGCATGAAGATCGCCGATATTGATCTCTTTGAGGTGAACGAGGCTTTTGCCGCCGTTGTTTTGCGCTTTCAGCAAGCGTTCAACGTCGATCCGGCGCTGGTGAACGTGAACGGCGGCTCTATCGCCATGGGCCATCCGCTGGGGGCGACCGGTGCCATCATCATCGGCACGCTGCTGGACGAATTGGAGCGGACTGGCAAATCCACCGGCCTTGCCACGCTTTGCATCGCAAGCGGCATGGGGGCCGCGACCATCATCGAGAGGGTGTGATGCCCAAACTCGATCTGGCTTCGGTGCCGGTCAAGACCGGCTCGATTTACCCCTCGCCCTATGCCGAGATGGTCGCGGGGCGCAGCAGCTTGCGGCTGGGTCAAGCGGCGGGGTTGACGCAGTTCGGCGTCAACCTGGTGATGCTGGAGCCGGGAGCGATTTCATCGCTTCGCCACTGGCATCTGGCCGAAGATGAATTCGTGATGGTGACCGAAGGCGAGTGTGTGCTGGTTGAAGATCAGGGTGAAACCCTGATGCAGGCGGGCGATTGCGCCGGTTTTCCCTGCAACACCCCGAACGGGCATCATTTCGTCAATCGCAGCACTGCCATGGCGCGGTTTCTGGTGATCGGCACGAAGGCACCGCGCGAGGTGGCGACCTATTCCGACGTTGATCTGGTAGTCACTATGGAAAGCGGCGGCGTGCGTTTCGCTTACAAGGATGGCACTGAATTCAGCGGATCGCGTTGATGCGGACCGCGTATAGCGCAGGCTTGGCCCTGCCCCCGAAAGGAGCAATGAAATGACCGATTTCACCATGGTTAAGGACGCCGATGGCGTGGCGACGATCACTTGGGACGTAAAGGCCAAGTCGATGAATGTGATGTCGACCGAGGCCTTTGGGCTGCTGTCGGATCTGGTCGATCAGGCGCTGGCCGATGGGTCGGTCAAGGGGATCATCATCACCTCGGGCAAGAAGGATTTTGCCGGCGGAATGGATTTGAATGCCATAGCCAAGATGCGCGAGGATGGCGGGGCAAAGGGGATTTTCGACGGCGTGATGATGATGCACTCGGTCTTGCGCAAGATCGAGCGCGCGGGGATGGACCCGAAAACCCTGAAAGGCGGCAAGCCGATTGTGGCCGCCCTACCTGGCACCGCGCTGGGGATCGGGCTGGAATTGCCGCTCTCATGCCACCGCATCATTGCGGCGGATAACCCACGCGCCAAGATTGGCCTGCCCGAGATTATGGTCGGGATTTTCCCCGGCGCAGGCGGCACCACAAGGCTGACCCGCAAGATGGGCGCAATGATGGCGGCCCCGTTCCTGCTGGAAGGGAAACTCAGCGATCCGAAAGCGGCCAAGGCTGCCGGGATCATTGACGAGGTGGTGGCGCCCGAGGCGCTTTTGGCCCGCGCGAAAGAATGGATTCTGGCCGCCACCGATGCCGATCTGGTCAAGCGATGGGACGCCAAGGGCTACAAGATGCCGGGTGGCGCACCTTATCAGCCCGCCGGGTTCATGACCTTCGTTGGTGCCAGCGCGATGGTGCATAGCAAGACGATGGGGGTTTATCCTGCCGCCAAGGCCTTGCTTTCGGCGGTCTATGAGGGGGCGCTGGTGCCCTTCGATCTGGCGCTGAAGATCGAGGCCCGCTGGTTCACCTCGGTGCTGATGAACCCTTCCTCCTCCGCGATGATCCGGTCTTTGTTCATCAACAAAGAGGCGCTGGAAAAGGGCGCGAACCGTCCGAAAGTGCCGGATCAGACGGTGAAGAAACTGGGCGTGATTGGTGCGGGCATGATGGGCGCGGGCATCGCCTATGTGGCTGCTTTGGCCGGGATTGAGGTGGTGTTGATTGATGCCGCACAAGACTCGGCGGATCGGGGCAAGGCGCATTCTGCCGATCTGCTCGACAAGGGCATCGCGCGCAAGAAGGTGACGCCCGAGAAAAAGGCCGAAGTGCTGGCCCGCATCACCGCTACCACTGATTATGCGGCGCTGAAGGGGGCCGATCTGGTGGTTGAGGCGGTATTCGAAGACCCAAAGGTGAAGGCTGAGGTCACGGCGAAAGTCGAGGCCGCGGTTGGCCCAGATTGCATCTATGCCTCCAACACCTCGACCCTGCCGATCACCATGCTGGCCAAGGCATCGAGTCGGCCTGAGCAGTTCATCGGCATCCATTTCTTTTCACCCGTCGACAAGATGGCGCTGGTCGAGATCATCAAGGGCAAGGCCACTGATGATCGCGCGGTTGCCAAGGCGCTCGATTTCGTACGCGCCATTCGCAAGACCCCGATCGTGGTGAATGACGCGCGGTTCTTTTTCGCCAACCGCTGCATCATTCCCTATATCAACGAAGGCATCCGCATGGTCGCCGAAGGGGTAGAGCCGGTGTTCATCGAAAACGCGGCCAAACTGGTAGGAATGCCGCTGGGGCCGCTGCAATTGGTGGATGAAACCTCGATTGATCTTGGGGTGAAGATCGCCAAGGCAACCCGCGCGGCAATGGGGGAGGCCTATCCTGACGGCGCAGTGGATGAAGTGCTGTTCTGGATGGCCGATCAGGGGCGGTTGGGCAAAAAGTCGAACTCGGGGTTTTATGCCTATGATGCGGCGGGAAAACGCACCGAGTTGTGGCAGGGGCTGGACTCGAAATATCCCCATGCAGCAACACAACCGGATCTGACCGAAGTGCAGCACCGTCTGTTGATGGCGCAAGTCCTGGAGGCCGTCCGCGCGCTGGAGGATGGTGTTCTCACCGATATTCGCGAGGGGGATGTGGGGGCCATTCTGGGCTGGGGCTTTGCCCCTTGGTCGGGAGGGCCGTTCTCGTGGCTCGACATCATCGGCGCGCCTCGGGCCGTGGAAATATGCGACGGGCTGACCACGCGCTATGGCGAACGGTTCAAAACCCCGGAACTGCTGCGCGAGATGGCGGCCAAGGGTGAAACCTTCTACGGGCGCTTCACCGACCAGAAAGCCGCCTGATTTCGTCTGTCTGGAAAATATCCTGCGGTGTGCGAGGGAGTTTGCTACGAAGTAGCGAAGAAACTTCGTAGCGGGGGGCGCAAAGCCCCCGGCTTTTCAGCCGGCATCAAAACTGTAGGAGAACCGCGCGATATCCTCTGCGCAAATTCGCGCGATCAGGTCAGCGTCGGCATCGGAATAAAACCCGCGCCAATCGCGGTCACGATCGCTTGGATTGGCGCGTGTCAATGGGGTGAGACGGAAGCCCAAGTGGGTTTCAAGCGGGGCAAGATCTTCGCTCAGATGCTCCAGCCTCGCAAAAAGATTTGCGCGCTCGTGACCCTTGGCATCGCGCAGATAGGCGGAATAGGGCCAAAGGCTGAGGGCGGTCAGGGTTTGCGGGTGATTGAGAAACCCCGAAAAGTCATGGGTTTTTGCAAGACCCACGGCGGGATGAGCAAAGTTCTGCCCGCGCAGCCAGTGGTAATAGCTGACCGCCCGATCCCAGGGATTGCGCACAAGGGTGAAGGTGAAGAAATCGGCGATTTCTTTTTCGGTCGCAAGGCCCACGATATCGGCGAGGGTGGAGTGTTTCCACAGCCGCCCGGCCGATTTCACCCCCATGACGCGTACTTTACGGGCCCGCGCCTTGGGCGTGTCACCGATCAGGATATCATCCTTCATCGCGCGCGCTTCCAGCGCAAGGGTCAGGGCTGTGCCGCCGGTTTTCGGGATATGTATGAAGATGTATTTGCGGCCACGCGACAAGATCATCGCCTGTACTCACCAGTGGGGCCATCCTTGGGCCCATCGAGGGCCCGCGGATGGCTTGGGAAGGCGTCACCGTTCGGAACAGGCATTCTGACCCTCCCAAGCATGACACAAGCAGGATGCTCCGCAGTGGGTATTTGGACAAGATACAAGGGTCAGACCCGGTTGGGAAGCGGTTGCCCGCGTTTGTGGGCAATCAGATTGTTCAGTGCCATCATGCCCATCGCGGTTCTGACCTCCAAAACCGCAGTGCCGAGATGCGGCAACAGGGTGACATTTTCCATGGCCATGAGGGCGGGCGTGACTTGCGGTTCACGCTCGTAGACATCAAAACCCGCACCCGCGATTTTGCCTTGCTTCAAGACCTGAACCAGGGCTGCCTCGTCCACCACATCGCCACGCGAGATGTTGATGAAGATGCCTTGCGGGCGCATGTCGGCGAGAGTTTCAGCATTGATCATGTGGCGCGTGGCGGGGCCACCCGGCACACAAGTCACTACGAAATCAGCCTGCATCGCCTCGGCCATCTCCACTTGCCGCGCGGGCAGGCCTGCGTCGGTCACTGTCGAGCGGTTGTAAAACACCACCTCCATACCAAAGCCGTAGTGGCAGCGTTTGGCGATGGCCTTGCCAATGCGACCCATGCCGAGAATCGCCACGCAGCGGCCGCTAACCTGGCTTCCCAGCATCTGGATCGGGTGCCAGCCTTGCCACGCCCCTGCCCGCAGCATCCGCTCGCCCTCACCCGCGCGGCGGGCGGTCATCAGGATCAGCATCATCGCCACGTCGGCAGTGGCATCGGTGACGGCGCCGGGGGTGTTGGTGACGGCGATGCCAGCTGCGCGGGCGGCCTCGGTGTCAATATGATTATAGCCCACCCCGAAATTGGCGAGGATTTTCGCGCGTGGGTTGGGCGCGGCAGCGAATACGTCGGCGCGGAACAGATCGCCGAGTGTGGGAAGGACGGCATCAAAATCGGTGAGGGCCGCGCGAAGCTCGGCGGCGTCAAGTGGGGTGGTTTTGGCGCGGGCGGTGACGGAAAATTCGGCGCGGGCAGCCTGCATCACAGTTTCAGGCAGCGGGCGGGTGATCAGCAGTTTCATCAGAAAAGTTTCCCGCCAAGCGGCACATCATGGCCGGGGCCGATCAGCACGACTTCGCCGTTTTCATCTGGCACACCCAGAACCAGCACTTCGGACAGCACCTTGCCGATCTGGCGCGGTGGAAAGTTCACGACGGCAAGGACTTGGCGACCAACCAACTCTGCGGGTGTATAATGTCTGGTGATCTGCGCGGATGAGCGTTTCTCGCCAATCTCGCCGCCAAAATCGACCCAGAGTTTGATCGCGGGCTTGCGTGCCTCGGGGAATGGTTCGGCGCGGGTGATGCGGCCAACCCTGATATCGACCTTTTCAAAATCATCATAGATGATCATTGGCCAAGTTCCCGGCCCCGGTCGGCAGCGGCTTTGACGGCTTTGGTCAACAAAGGGGGGAAGCCGGTTTCAGGGTTCATCAGCACAGCAAGGGCAGCAGCGGTGGTGCCACCGGGCGAGGTCACATTGATGCGCAATTGTGCGGCAGACTCGGGGGAGTGGAAGGCCAATTCACCCGCCCCGCATACGGTCGCACGGGCAAGTTTCATGGCGACATCGGGCGATAGGCCCTGCGCCGCACCAGCCTGCGCCAAGGCTTCGATCAAATGGAACACATAGGCCGGACCAGAACCTGAAACGCCGGTGACCGCATCAATCTGATGCTCGCCGTCGAGTTCGACAACATCGCCGACGGCCAGCATCAGATCGCGGGCCAGGGCCAGCCCCTTGGCGCCTGCGAAGGTATTGGCGCAGATGCCGGTAATGCCACGCCCGACCATGGCAGGTGTGTTGGGCATGGTGCGCACAATCGGGGTCTTATCACCCAAGACGGCCTCGAACGACGCGATTGAGGTTCCGGCGGCTATTGAGACGAACAGGGTTTTGCCATTGCCCAGCGCCTGAAGTGAAGGCAAAGCAGCCCCCATCATCTGCGGCTTGACCGCCAGAAGAGCGACGGCGGGCGCAGGGGGAATGCCTTTGTTCAGATGCACGCCGGTGTGGACCAGCCAATCGGTGGGAGTGGGCTCGATCACCCAGACCGATCCGGGGGGAACCCCTGCTTTCAGCCAACCGGCCAATAGGGCGGACCCCATTTTCCCACATCCCAAAACTACAAGCCCCTCGCGGGCAACCACATCCAGTGTCATGACATTCTCCCGATTTTGGGGAAGGTTATGCGCGACCGTAGGCCTCTGCAATGGCAACCTTCATCGCATCGGCGGGGGATTTGTTGGCCCA
>JAGPBG010000280.1 GCA_018063485.1 Cypionkella sp. | reverse complement strand
CTCATTGGCACCGATGAGTGCGTTCATCACATCGCGGTCTTCTAGGATGGCGTCGGGTGCAGCCAAGATGCGATCGCGAAAATCCTGATCAATCATGCGGTTATTGCCCGTCCCTAGCTGATTTGCCGCACATCATACACCGGTTTAAAGAATTTTCTGCCCGGTTTTTGCCCAATCCTTCATGAATTGTTCCAGCCCCTTGTCGGTCAGCGGGTGGTTGATCATGGATTTGATTACCGAAGGCGGTGCTGTCATCACATCGGCCCCGATCAGGGCGCATTGGCTGGCATG
Organism: Cypionkella sp.; assembly: GCA_018063485.1. Classification (GTDB taxonomy): domain Bacteria; phylum Pseudomonadota; class Alphaproteobacteria; order Rhodobacterales; family Rhodobacteraceae; genus CBDUEF01. The sequence continues at coordinate 3,745 of JAGPBG010000280.1, read as the reverse complement.
GTTCACCGAACGGATCGAGGCGGCGAGAATTTGGGTGTCGAAGCCGTAGTTGTCATAAACCTGGCGAATGTCGGCGATCAACTCCATCCCGTCCATGTTGATGTCGTCCAGACGGCCAACGAAAGGCGAGATGAAGGTCGCCCCGGCTTTGGCGGCCAGCAGTGCCTGATTGACCGAGAAGCACAGGGTCACGTTGACCATTTTTCCTTCATCCGACAACACTTTGCAGGTTTTCAGCCCGTCCCATGTCAGCGGCACTTTCACCGCAATATTCGGGGCGATCTCGGCCAGCTTGCGGCCCTCCGCGATCATCTCATCAGCGGTCAGCGCCACCACTTCGGCGGAAACCGGGCCCGAGACGATCGAGCAGATTTCTTTCGTCACCTCGATGATATCACGCCCGGCTTTCAGGATCAGCGAGGGGTTGGTGGTGACACCGTCCACCATGCCAAGGGCGTTCAGTTCAGCAATGTCCGCGACATTAGCGGTATCGACAAAGAATTTCATGGGCTCGGTCCTTTGGGCGGTTGTGAGTGCTCTCGCCTGCGTTTACCTCAAAAGTGCGGGAAAGGGAAAGGTCGGATGGTGGTCGAGCGGGTTTATGAGGCGGGGGAGTTGGTCGCGGTGCTGACCACAGAGCCTTTGGGCCGCCTGCTGGATTATAAATCGCCCGAAGGAGGCTGCGGTGACGGCGATTTTGTCGAGGTGCCCTTGGGGCCGCGCCGGGTGTTGGGAGTGGTTTGGGGCAAGGGCGAGGGCAAGTTTGATCCCGCCCGGATCAGGCCCATCAACCGTGTGCTGGATGCGGCACCCATGCGGGCCGAGCTGCGCCAGTTTCTGACGCGGGCGGCGGACTATACGCTGACGCCGCTGGCCGCGATGTTGCGACTTGCCACCCGCGCGCCGGGCTTGGGCGATGCGCCGTCAATGCGCAAGGTGTTCCGCCTGAGCAGCGCGATCCCGAACCAGATGACCGAGGCGCGCTTTCGGGTGGTTGCGGCCTTGCGCCGTTTTGGCGCGGCACCGGTGACTTTGGCCGAGTTGACGGAAGAGGCGGCTTGCGGCGCCTCGGTGGTGAAGGGCTTGGTCAAGCTGGGCGTGGTGTTGGAAGAGGATGCGCCGCGCGATCTGCCCTATCCGCACCTGACGCCTTCGGACGGATCGCGGCTGGCGGGCGACCAGATTGCGGCAGGCGATGCCTTGGTGGCCTTGGTCGCGCAGGGCGACTATTCGGCGACGTTGCTCAAGGGCGTTACCGGGTCGGGCAAGACCGAGGTTTACCTTGAGGCGGTGGCGGAGTGCTTGCGGCAGGGGCGGCAGGCTTTGGTCTTGCTACCCGAAATATCGCTGACGGCGGATTTTCTGGCGCGGGTCGAGGCGCGGTTTGGGGCGCGCCCTGCTGAATGGCATTCGGGCGTGACCATGACCGAGCGGCGGCGACTGTGGAAGATGGTCGGGCGCGGCGAGGCCGGGATGGTGGTGGGCGCGCGTTCCGCCCTGTTTTTGCCGTTTCAGGATTTGGGGCTGATTGTCGTCGATGAAGAACATGACACCTCTTACAAGCAAGAGGACGGGGTGATGTATCACGCCCGCGATATGGCGGTGTTGCGTGCGGCGATTCAGGGTGTGCCGGTGGTTCTGGCCTCGGCCACGCCATCGCTGGAGTCCTGGGCGAATGTGGAATCGGGCAAATACGGGCGGCTTGATCTGGGCAGCAGGTTCGGGGTGGCAGAACTGCCGTCGATGAAAGCCATCGACATGCGGGCGGAGAAGCTGGCCTCGGACCGCTGGATTTCCGAGAAATTGGCGGCCGAGGTGACAGTGCGGATCGGGCGGGGCGAGCAGGCGATGCTGTTCTTGAACCGTCGCGGTTTTGCGCCGATCACGCTTTGCCGGGCCTGTGGCCATCAGGTCGGCTGCGACGATTGTGATGCGCGGATGGTGGAACATCGGTTTCTGAAGCGCTTGGTGTGCCATCAATGCGGGGCGACCAAGGCGGTGCCGGTTGTTTGCCCGGCCTGTGGCGTAGAGGGGAGAATGGCCGCTGTGGGGCCGGGGGTGGAGCGCCTGGCCGAAGAGGTGGCGGCACGGTTTCCGGAGGCGCGGCTTGCGGTGCTGTCGTCTGATCTCTTCGGATCGGCCCGCGCGCTGAAAGAGCAGATCTTGAAGATCGCCGAAGGGGCCGCGGATATCATCATCGGCACGCAGATCGTGGCCAAAGGTCATAACTTTCCGCTGCTCACGCTGGTGGGGGTGATTGATGCGGATCTGGGGCTGCAAGGGTCTGATCTGCGTGCGGCGGAGCGAACGTTTCAACTGATGCGGCAGGTGGCGGGGCGCGCGGGGCGTGCGGAAAAAAAGGGCGAGGCCTGGTTGCAAACCCATCAGCCCGAACATCCGGTGATCCGCGCAATTCTGGGCGGCGATGAAGAGGCGTTCTGGAAGGCCGAGGCGGGGGAGCGTCGCGCGTCGGGGGTGCCGCCCTATGGGCGGATGGCAGGGATCATTCTGTCCTCGCCGGATGTGGCACAGGTGTTCGATTTCGCGGGCGAATTGGCCCGCCGCGATGCACCCTTGCGCCGGATCGGGGCGCAGGTGTTTGGCCCGGCACCCGCCCCGATTGCGCGGGTGCGGGGCAGGCATCGGGTGCGATTGCTGGTCAAGGCCTGCAAGACCGCCCCCTTGCAGGCGGCGCTTTCCGAATGGGTGGCGCAATTGAAGCAGCCCACCAATCTGCGGCTTGTAATCGACATTGACCCGCAAAGCTTTTATTAGGCAAAAAAGCCCAACAAGGAATGCGCCATGCCGACTTTTACCGCTCTGACCACCGTTATGGGAGAGGATGCAGCACAAGCGCTGGCCGAGGCGGTTGAAAAACTGCACCCCGAGCCCACCGGTGTGGGCGTATTCGAGATCGAAGATGATTCGGGCCTGTGGGAAATCGGGGTCTATTTTCTTGAGCCGCCAGATGAGACGATGCTGGATGTGCTGGCGCTGGCCTTTGGGGCGAAGCCCTTTGTGCTGTCGGAACTACCCGAAATTGACTGGGTGGCCAAGGTGCGCCGCGAATTGGCACCGGTAGAGGCCGGTCGGTTCTTTGTTTATGGCAGCCATGATGCTGACAAGGTGCCCGCTGGGCGCGTGGCGCTGCAAATCGAGGCAACGGTGGCCTTTGGCACTGGCCATCATGGCACGACCTTGGGCTGTTTGCGCGCTTTTGATGGCTTGGTTGCAGCAGAATTTGCCCCTGCCAAGGTTGCCGACATTGGCTGTGGCACTGCTGTTTTGGCGATGGCGGCGGCGGCTGTTTTGCCGCAAGCGCTTGTTATTGCGTCTGATATTGATGAGGTCGCAGTCGATGTGGCCGAGGCCAATGTCAAGATCAACGGGCTTGACGGTCGGATCGAATGTCTTGAGGCGGCTGGTTTTGCCCATCCGCGTCTGGCCGAGGCTGCGCCCTTTGATCTGGTCTTTGCCAATATCCTGAAAGGCCCGCTGATCGAGCTTGCGCCCCCAATGGCCACCCATGTTTCGCCACAGGGTCTGGTTATCTTGTCTGGATTGCTGGTTGTGCAGGCCCAAGCGGTGACAGCGGCCTATGTGGCGGCGGGTTTTGATCCGGTCAAACGCGATGACATTGGTGAGTGGTCAACCTTGGTGCTAAGGCGAAAGTGAGGCGGATTTGTGGAAATTTTGGCAGATGCCCAAATTTTGCCACAATCCCTGTCTACGTTAGGTCTTGTGG
>JAGPBG010000279.1 GCA_018063485.1 Cypionkella sp. | reverse complement strand
GCCCACCTTCATGGCATGCAAAACCGGTGCCAGATCGGCACAAAGTTTCTGCAGCCGCTCCAGCCCAAACGCCTCTTCATGGGCGGCAATCTGAAACACCGAATCCGCCGAAGTATAGCAAATGGGCCAGCCGGTTCGCAGGTGTTCCTCGATATGCTGAGCGATAATCGGCAGACCCGAGGCATGGCAATTGCCCAAGATCCCCCCGGTTCGCGCCAGCGCGCAAACCCTGGCCACCAGATCGGCGGGAAAGGCGGGTTTGGTATCGGGAAAATAGGTCCAATCCCAAGGCACCGGCACCCCCGCCAGCTCCCAATGGCCCGAAGGCGTATCCTTGCCTCGCGAAATTTCGGTGGCGGCCCCCCAACGCCCCATTGCCGGTGCAGGCAACGCGTTCGTCATTCCCGAGGCCAGTGTCACCGCCGTCCCCAGACCAAGCCCTGCCAGATTTGGCACATTCAGAGGGCCGCTACGCCCCTCTTCCGCCCGCCCGGCAGCACATTCCTGCACAATATGGCCCAGAGTGTTGGACCCCTCATCGCCGAAATTCGCCGCATCAGGCGCGCCGCCGCAGCCGACGGAATCCATCACCACCAGAAAAGCGCGTGCCATCATGCGATCCTTTTCAACACCAGTTGCGGCTCTGTCGGCGCGACTTCGGCCATCAGATAGGCCGCCTGCACCGCGGCCACGGCCGCGTCGGCGGCGGCTTCGGTTCCGGCATGCACCATGCACAAAGGATCACCCACGCCAATCTCATCGCCGATTCCGGCCAGATCGGACAGCCCGACCGAGGGGTTGATCCGATCCCCCTCGCGCTGACGTCCACCGCCCAGATTCACCACGGCAAGGCCCAAGGTCTGGCCATTCACCGCAGACACGAATCCGGTGTTCAGATTGGGAACTTCGCGGATAACGGTTGCAGCGGGCAAACGGTCCGGCCAGCGCTCGACAAAATCGGCAGGGCCACCCTGGGCCGTCACCATCTTGCCAAACCATTCCGCCGCTGCCCCCGATTCCAGCGCCTGCTCAATCCGGCCGGCGCCATCGGCGGGGTCTGCGGCCAGCCCGCCCAGCGCCAAAGCCTCGCCCCCAAGCGCACAAGTGATATCCCACAGCGCCGAATTCACCGAGGTGCCGGTCAGCGTTTCCATAACCTCGATCACCTCAAGCGCATTGCCCGCCGCCGTGGCCAAAGGCTGGCTCATATCGGTGATCAGCGCCGTGGTCATGCAGCCCGCCCCTTGGGCCGCCCGCACCAAGGCCCGCGCCAGAGCTTCGGCATCGGCTTGGGTTTTCATAAACGCGCCAGAGCCGCATTTCACATCCAGAACAAGCGCCTCCAAGCCAGCGGCCAGCTTTTTTGACAGGATCGACGCGGTAATCAGGTCAATCGATTCCACCGTTCCCGTTACATCGCGGATCGCATAAAGCCGCCGATCTGCTGGCGCAATTTCGGCTGAGGCCGACACGATCGCGCAGCGGATATCGCGCAACTGACGACGCAACTGTTCCTCGGACAATCCGGTGCGGAAGCCGGGGATCGATTCCAGTTTATCCAAAGTGCCCCCCGTGTGGCCCAGACCGCGCCCCGAAATCATCGGCACATAGGCCCCGCAAGCCGCCAGCGCCGGGGCCAAAAGCAGCGATACGCAATCGCCAATTCCCCCGGTGGAATGTTTGTCCAGCACCGGGCCGGGCATATCCCATTCCAACACATGCCCCGAATCGCGCATGGCCTTGGTCAGCGCCACCCGGCCACCCTCACCCAAGCCCTTGAGCAGCACCGCCATGGCAAAGGCTCCGGCCTGGGCGTCGCTGACCGCACCCGAGGCCAGGCCTGCTGCAAACCAGCGCAGCTCGTCTTCGCCGGGCCTGCCACCGTCACGGATAAGGGCAATGATGGCGCGCGCGTCCATCAACTGCGGTCCATATGCGCCGCTGAAAACACGCCGGGCAGCATCTCGGCAACGGTCATGGATTTGGCGGCCCCGTCGGTGGTCCAAAGCGTCACCACCACCGATTGATCGGCAAATTCCGCAATTTTCTGCCGACACCCACCACAGGGCGGCACCGGATCGGGGCTGTCGGCAATCACGCAAATCTCGGCGATCCGGCTGTCACCTGCGGCAATCATCGCGGCAATCGCCCCGGCTTCGGCGCAGGTGCCCTCGGGATAGGCCACGTTTTCCACGTTACAGCCAACATGAACCGCACCCGAAGTAGCCCTGATCGCCGCCCCCACCTTGAAACGCGAATAGGGCGCATAGGCATGGAGCCGCACCTTGGTTGCCTCATCCAGCAGCGTCATGCGCAGCCCTCCGTTCAGATCATTTGGCCTGCAACTGTGTGCCCGGATTGCCCCAGTTGCAAGCCTTCGCCCGCGTCCTCTTGGCGCTGGGCGCTTAAATCACCTCGGTCATGGGGTTGCCCGGCAGTGACACCTCCAAAAGTTGCAAATCCTTGCTGGCGTCGCTGTAGCGGGTGGCCATTCCCGGCGGGATCACAAAGGCATCGCCGGGCGAGAGGCGGAAGGGGTCTTTGCCCTCGCCCTCCAGAGTCATTTCACCGCTCATCACAAAGGTAAACAGAATATCCCCCTGATGCCGCGTCCATGGCGCCACCCCGACAGGCCGCGCCACCATGACCGAGGCCACGCCCCTCGTATTGGCGTTGATCGTGGTATCGCGCGCCTCGAACCCCGGGATGCGAAAGGGTGTAAAGGCTCCGGTGCTGCCGATATTATGCACAAAGCGCTGACCGTCCCATTCGCGCATAGGGTTCACCACGCCATTGGGCAGGGTCATTGCGTGGTCGATCTCGGTCACATGTTCGGCAGGAACGCCGATTTCGACCACCTGCACGCCCTCGGAATGCAGCACCTTGTGGCGGATGGTCGGCGGCTGGATAAAGCAATCGCCAGCATGGATGCGCATTTTCTCGCCCTGATCCTCATACAAGACATCCACCCACCCTGCGACGCAAAAGATCAGTTGGAATCCAACCTTGTGGTAATGCACCATGTCGGGCACCGGCCCATCGGGCACGCGGATATGGCTGGCAATCATCGCGCCCCCCAGTCGCGAGGGCACCAGGTCGCGGTATTCCATCCCGGCACGGCCAATCACCCAAGGCGCTTGATCGGCCAGCCTGCGCACCACAAAGGCATGTTCGGTTTTCGGCAAGATCAGCGGCGGGTTCAGATCGTCTATCTCGATCCTTGTACCGTTGGGCGCGATCAACTCGCGCGCGCCATCAGCAAAGGTATCGGGATTGTCCGTCAGGATCCGCAAAGTGCCGGGGGCCTCTTTCGCGCCCTTTTCGATCCGCAGGCGCAACCCGTGGCCAGACAAGACGGCCACTTCGGGATTATCGGCCGGATAGATCATATCCATCCGCATTTTCAACACTTTGGTATAAAACGGCAAATCATTGCGCAGCTCTTGCGTGGGCAGGCGGATTTCGGCGCGGGTCTCGGTCATTTCTCTCTCCCTGATCGCGTTCGGCGATTTTGCCGATATCTTCAAGTTTGAAATGGAACTTTCAAGCAATTCTTTATATTCTTACCGCTGGCAGCCCCATAGTCTATGATTGCGGGATTCGACGAATGGTTTAATATTAAACCAGTTTCTGGGAGGGATCTTATGGAAGACGCACGGCAGGACAATGCGCGGCAAGCGGCGCTGGATTATCATGAGTTCCCCAAGCCAGGTAAGCTGGAAATCCGTGCCACCAAACCGCTGGCCAATGGCCGCGACCTGGCGCGCGCTTATTCGCCCGGCGTCGCCGAAGCCTGTCTTGAGATCAAGGCCGATCCGTCCACCGCCAGCCGATACACCGCGCGCGGCAATCTGGTGGCTGTGGTCACCAATGGCACCGCTGTATTGGGTCTTGGCAACATCGGCGCACTTGCATCCAAGCCGGTGATGGAAGGCAAGGCGGTTCTGTTCAAGAAATTCGCCAATATTGATTGCTTTGACATCGAGGTGAACGAGGCCGACCCCTACAGACTTGCCGATATCGTCTGCGCGTTGGAGCCAA
>JAGPBG010000278.1 GCA_018063485.1 Cypionkella sp. | reverse complement strand
CCAACTCATCGCCGAATCTGGCTCTCATGTTGAGGTGATGACCTCAGACCGCAGCTTTGCGCCAGAAGTCATGGCGATGAACCTTGTCCCCTATATGCGCGCGCTGCAAGACCGCGACACCACTTTCACCGTCACCCATCGGCTGACCGGGGTGGAGCGGGAAGGCAACCAGTTAAAGGCGACGATCGGGTCGGACTATCTGAAACTGGCCAAGACCCAAACTTATGACCAGATTGTCGTCAATCACGGCACCCAACCGCTTGCCGACCTGTATTTTGCGCTCAAACCGCAGTCGGAAAACCTCGGCGCCGTCGACTATGAGGCGTTTATCGCAGGCGCCGCGCAAACGCTGAACGGCGGCCCTGCGGGGTTTCAATTGTTTCGCATCGGGGATGCGGTAGAGGCGCGAAATACCCATGCCGCAATCTATGACGCTTTGCGCCTGTGCATGGTGATTTGAGTGTCTGACCTATAGCTGCGCCCTGTTGCTATGGGTCAGGGCATCGCCGCCAACAGTTGGCCATGTCTTGCGACAAAATCCACTCGCACGATAGCAGGCGGTCGCAACCTGATCTCAAGACCACGCAAAACAGCCTCGGCGGGGCGGCCAAACAGCCGATCCGCCTCGGCCTCGACAAATCCGGCAATCTGCACCGCCTCCAGCCATGCCGAAATCCTATCAGCCGTCTTGATTGCCTTTTTGATCGCCAGCGGCAACACCGCAGGCAAGCCAAAACGCAGATGAACTGCTGCCGTCAACCGCAGATCAAGCTCGCCATAGCCCGGACCCACCGCCGCCTTTACCGGGCTGATCATGTCGCCGATCACATATTCCGGCGCATCATGCAGCAATGCCGCCAATCGCCAGCGCGCAGACTCACCGGTTTGACGCGCAAAGATTTCCTCGACCAGCAGCGAATGTTCGGCGACCGAATAGGGCCAATCACCCGACGTCTGGCCGTTCCAACGCGCCACAAAGGCCAGCCCATGAGCGATATCCTCGATCTCGATATCCATCGGCGTCGGGTCCAGCAGATCCAGCCTGCGGCCCGAGAGCATCCGTTGCCAGGCGCGTGGAGCTTTGGCCATCAGGTTTTACCGGCAAAAGCCTCGACCTGCCGGATCGGCCCGGCCACGATCAGCAAATCCCCCGGCAGAACCATAGTCTCCGGGCGGCCATAGGCGAAATCCTCGCCCGGGCGCTTGATACCGACCACAGTGACATCATAGGCCGTGCGCAAGGCGCTCTCGGCCAGTGTCTTGTTGAGCACATCCATCGGCGCACGGGTCTGCGCAATGGCAAATTCGTCATCAAACTCGATGAAATCAATGATCTTCGATGTCACCAGATGCGCCACTCGCTCGCCCATGGTTTTCTCCGGCAAAACGACATGATGCGCGCCGGTGCGCTCCAGAATCTTGCCGTGACGCTCATTCAACGCTTTGGCCCAGATGTCTTTGACGCCCAGCTCCGACAGAGCCAGAACCGTCAGGATCGAGCTTTCCAGATCCGATCCGATCGCCACGACCGCATGTGCAAAGCTGCCGACATTCAACTGTCTCAGCACCTCGACCGATGTGCTGTTGGCTTGAACGACATGGGTCAGATTTCCCGACATTTCTTGCACCAACTCGGGGCTTTCGTCGATCCCCAAGACCTCATGTCCCAGTTGCACCAGACTTTGCGCGACGGACCGGCCAAAGCGACCCAGGCCGATCACCACCACGGATTCGCTTTTCGAAACCTGCTTGTTACCCAACAATCGGTCGCTCCTCTGGATAGCGGAAATTAGACTGACGACTGCGCAACGCAAGCGCAACGGCAACCGTTATGGTGCCAACCCGGCCCAGGAACATCAAGACAATCACCACCAATTGCGCGGCTGGTGGCAGATTTGGCGTGGAATTCATCGAAAGCCCGACATTGGCAAAGGCCGAAATTGCCTCGAACACCACCTGTCGCAAAGGCAGGTCAGAGAGCATGCGCAGCGCCATCACCCCAACGCCCAAAACCCCGAAGGCCAACACCAGAACGGATAGTGCCTCACGCAGAACCGTCGCCGAAACCCTGCGACCAAAGGCCGTGATATCGACATCCCCGCGCGCCTGATGCCACACCGCCAGCAACAAGATCGCCACCGTCGTCACTTTCAACCCGCCCGCAGTCGAAGCCGAGCCGCCGCCAATCATCATCAACCCATAGGTGATCAACAGGGTTTCCTCGGTCATATCGGTCATGTCGATGACATTCATCCCGCTGGAACGGGCCATGAACCCGTGATAGGCGGCGTTCGCAAGGCGATCAACCGGCCCAAGACCCGCCAGGGTTGCCGGGTTTGTCCATTCGAACATCAAGACCAGAACCATCGACAGCAGATACAGCGAAAGCGTGGTCACCAAGGTCAGTTTGGTGTGAAGCGACAGCTTGCGCCCATCGGTCGCGGCGCATTTCAGATCATGGTAGACCGGCAGTCCCAAGCCACCCACCAGCACCGCAATCATGATGGCGATCAACATGGCCGGATCAGACGCGAAATCCGAAGCGCCGCCCGGAAAGATCGAGAATCCGGCATTGGTAAACGCTGCGCCCGAATGAAACACCGCCTGCCAAAGCGAGGCAGCCAAAGGCAAGCCGCGCGCCTGAAAATGTGGAAGCATCACGGCAGCCACCAGAAACTCGACGCTCAGCATGACCAGAACCGCCAGCTTCAAGACAACTTTCACATCGCCAAATTGAATCCCCCGGCTTTCTGCTGTCACCACGATTTGCCGCGTCAGACTCAACTTGCGCGATACCATCACCACCAGCAAGGTCGCCGAACTCATGATCCCGACGCCGCCAATCTGGAACAGGCAGAACATCACGGCCTGACCAAATCCCGACCAATAGCTTGCACTGTCAACAACCGTAAGGCCGGTAACAGCCACTGACGAGGTTGCAACGAAAAAGGCGGTCATGAAGGGGGCATGCCCGATTTCGGCACGCGCGACGGGCAGCATCAGCAAGGCTGTTCCCATAAGGATCGTCAGCATGAACGCAAAGGGCACAAGTCGTGCCGGTTTGTTCAGCCATTTGCCCATGATCCCTCCACCTTCGCCCAACGGCCTAACATCCTGTTTGTGCCTTGGCGATACCCAACCGAGTCTTGCCACCATTGCCCCAAGGCCCCGTGAATGCTAGATGCAGCCCAAATTCATAGGATACGGGCAAAATACATGGACTATATCGTAAAGGATATCGCGTTGGCCGAGTTCGGCCGCAAGGAATTGACCATCGCGGAAACTGAAATGCCGGGGCTGATGGCGCTGCGCGAGGAGTTCGGGGCATCGCAGCCTTTGAAGGGTGCCCGCATCGCAGGCTCATTGCACATGACCATTCAGACCGCTGCGCTGATTGAAACCCTGACGGCACTTGGTGCCGATGTGCGCTGGGCCTCGTGCAACATCTTTTCAACCCAGGACCACGCCGCCGCCGCGATTGCCGCCTCGGGCGTCCCGGTATTCGCGATCAAGGGTGAAACGCTTGAGGATTACTGGGCCTATACCGACAGGATTTTCCAGTTTGGCGGCGAGGGCGGCACCTGCAACATGATCCTGGATGATGGCGGTGACGCTACCATGTATATTCTGATCGGTGCCCGCGTCGAAGCTGGTGAGACTGATCTGATCGCAGTTCCCACTTCTGACGAAGAGGTTTGCCTGTTCAACCAGATCAGGAAACGCCTTGCGGCATCGCCTGGCTGGTTCACCAAACAGCGCGCTGACATCAAAGGCGTCTCTGAGGAAACCACCACCGGCGTGCATCGGCTCTACGATCTGCACAAGGCAGGCCAACTGCCCTTCCCGGCGATCAACGTGAACGATTCTGTCACGAAGTCGAAGTTCGACAACAAGTACGGCTGCAAGGAATCGCTCGTGGATGGCATCCGCCGCGCCACCGATACGATGATGGCCGGCAAGGTTGCCGTTGTCTGCGGCTATGGCGATGTGGGCAAGGGCTCGGCCGCTTCGCTGCGTGGCGCTGGTGCCCGGGTCAAGGTGA
>JAGPBG010000277.1 GCA_018063485.1 Cypionkella sp. | reverse complement strand
CGTGTCGCCCACGACCTGCATGGCCACGCTGAACACCATGCGCGCGGTGCTGAAAGACGCGCGGATGCGCGAACAGGCCGGGGCTATTCGGGCAACCTTGCGGCAATTGCACCGCGATGTGGAACTTGTGGTGGAGAGGGTGGACAAGCTCTCTACCCATTTCAATCAGGCACGCGCAGACCTTGATGGCATTTCCATTGCTGCCGAAAGGGCGGGAAAACGCGCCGCGCGGTTGGACAATTTTGATTTCGAAGAGTTGAGTCCGAATGATCCAACCCCGATCCTTGGAGCGCAAGCCGCCGAATGATGCGTCATCTTACTCCTGCTGATTATACGGAAATGCCTTGGGCCAATGGCAAGGGTGTGACGGTGGAAATGCTGCGGATAATAGAGGACGGGGCGCTCACAGTGCGATTGTCGCGGGCTTCGGTGGTGGAAAGCGGTGAGTTCTCGATGTTTCCGGGCATCGAACGCAACCTGACGGTGGTCACCGGTCCGGGATTTGATTTGCGGGGCGAAGGATTTCATCTGCGCGCCAACCCGTTGACGCCTGTTGCCTTTGCCGGCGATGTGGCGGTCAGCGCCGAGGCTGTGACGGCGCCGTCGGATGATTTCAACGTCATGACGGCACGACATCTGCCCCGGCCAGAAGTGAGCGTGCTGTCAGGTGCTACAACCCTGCCACAGGGGGGCACTCTGGCGCTGTTTGCGTTGGGGCCGGGATCCGTGAACGGCCTCTTGATTGATCAGTATCATCTGATCCTAACCGAAAGCTCTGCTGAAACCGAAGGGACAATGATCGCCGTCCGGCTTTGGCCGGGTGCGATTGTGTGAACCGTTCGGTCCCTATCGCAAAGTGTTTGCGGGGCAAGGCGATGCGAATGCGTGATCAGCTTCGTCTGAGGCGGACCATGAAGAAACCATCCATGCCGCCTTGTTCGGCCCAATAGTCGGGGCGCAAGCGCAGTGCCCCTTCTGGGGTGATCCAACTGGGATCAACGCCGTTGACTTGCGGCGGTTCAACGCGAAGGTTCGGGTGGCGCAACAGAGCGGTGGCCAGTTGTTCTTCGCCCTCGACGGGCAACAGAGAGCAGGTGCAATAGACCAGACGCCCCCCCGGCTTAAGCCATGTCAGCGCCCGGTCGAGTAGTTCGGTCTGCAAGGATGTCAGAGCCGCGAGGACAGTTTCATCCTTGATATAGGGAAGCTCGGGGTGGCGGCGCACCGTTCCGGTTGCCGAGCAGGGGGCGTCCAGCAAAATGGCGTCAAACAATCCCTCGGGTTGCCAGACCAAGGCATCGGCAATCACGGTTTGCGCCTGCAAGCCGCACCGTGTCAGGTTCTGCTCCAGCCGCGCCATGCGGGGGCCGGAAATGTCCAGTGCCACCACCGTCGCACCGGTTGCCGCCAGTTGCAGAGTTTTGCCGCCTGGGGCGGCGCAGATATCCAGCACGCGCTCGCCCTTTTGTGCATCGAGCAAAGGAGCCGCCAGCGCCGCCGCCGCATCCTGCACCCACCAGTCCCCCTGATCATAGCCGGGCAGGGCTGATACCTGTCCTGCCTCGGTCAATCGGATCGAGCCAGTTGGCAAAAGCTGCCCCTCGGGCAGGGCCGTGCCTTTGGGCGTTATATCCAGCGGGGGTGTCATCGCATGGACTGCTTCGATAGCCTCGACCGCGTTGCGGCCATAGGCATGAACCATCGGCTGGCGCATCCAGCGCGGCAGTTTTTGCACCGGGCCGGGTAGGGGGGTGTCGCTTGGCACTTTGCGCAAGATCGCGTTGATCAGCCCGGCCATGGGGGCAGAGCGTTTGCCGCGCCTTGCGATTTCGACGGCCGCATTGACCACGCCATGCGCCGCCGCGCCGGCCGACAGTTCCAGCACCGCGAGCCGCAGGATGTTCATCACCACCAACGGTGGTTCTTTGCGCAGATGGGGCAGCAACAGGCGGTCAATCGGTTCCAGTTGCCGGATCACCTGCAAGGCCAGACGTTGTGCTCTGGCCTTATCGGGTGCCGCAAGGCCCTTCAATGCGTCAGGCGCGGCCAGGGCTTCGGCGATCATTACCCCGTCACCGATCACAGTGGTGAGCAAGGCAACCGCTGCTTCACGTGCGCCAAGTCCTGCCGATACTGTTTTTGTCATGACCCGATCCTTGCCGCCAATCCTTTTGGCCGTATATCAAGGGGGCAGATACCGCAAGGAAGCCGCGATGAATGAGACCGTAAAACCCGACCTGCCCCCCGCCGCGCAGCGCGCCTTGGCCGAAGCAGAAACGCGCAGGGCGCAGGTGCAGCCTGCGCTGCCACCCGAATTGGGCGGGCGCAATGGGCCGGAACCGGTGCGCTATGGCGATTGGGAAAAGAAGGGGCTGGCGGTTGATTTCTGATCTGCCAGCACTGTGGGGCCTATAGTCCCAACACGTCCATCATGTCATAACGCCCCGGATTCTTGCTTTGCCCCCAAAGTGCGGCACGAAGCGCACCGCGGGCAAATATTGCACGGTCAGTTGCCAGGTGCCGCAACACGATGCGCTCGCCATCTGCGGCGAAGATAACGTCATGTTCGCCCACCACATCGCCGCCACGAATGGCGCAAAAGCCGATTGTGCCCCGCTGTCTTGCGCCGGTGATGCCATCTCGGCCAGAAACACGGGCCTCTTCCAGGGACACCCCCCGCCCTTCGGCGGCGGCCCGGCCCAGCATCAGCGCGGTTCCTGAAGGGGCGTCCACTTTCATGCGGTGATGCGCCTCGACGATTTCCACGTCCCAGTCGGCGTCCAGTGCCTCGGCGACCTTTTGGGTCAGCCGCACCAGCAGATTGACGCCCAGACTCATGTTTCCCGCCTGTATGATCACGGCATGATGCGCGGCCAGATCAATTTTGCGGTGATGTTCGGCCTCCAAACCGGTGGTGCCGATCACATGGACGGCGCGGGCCTGCGCGGCCAGAGCCGCAAATTCCACGCTGGCCGCCGGGGCGGTAAAGTCGATCACCGCTTGTGCATGGGCAAAGACGGCAAGCGGATCGTCACTGACCGTCACGCCCATATTTGCGCCGCCCAGGCATTCGCCAATATCGCGCCCGATCCAGACATGGCCGGGGCGTTCCAGACAGCCCACCAACCGCGCCTTTTGCGACTCGGCAATCATGCCGGCCAGCATTCGCCCCATCCGGCCGGAGGCTCCGGTCACGACTATTCCTGGTAGATTCTCCATGATGCTCCCCCTGCGTTGGGCAGGCTTTAGCGTCATTCCACAGTCCGGGAAAGCCCGCCGTTGCAGGGCGCGTCGAATCCGCCTAAAGGAAGCCATGGCAAACAAGCGCACCCATTCGGCCAAAGGCCCGTCCCAACGTCAACTTCGTGTTGGCGAGTTGATCCGCCGCACCCTGTCGGATCTGCTGATGCGCGGCGAGGTCCACGACCCGGATCTGAACGCATTGTCGATCACGATTGGCGAAGTGGCGATGTCGCCGGATCTGCGGGTGGCGACAGTCTATGTTACGCCTTTGATGGGGGCGGGCACGCCGGATGAGGCGATTGCGGCGCTTGCGCGCAATAAATTCGAGTTGCGGCACCGGGTTTCGTCACAGATGACGCTGAAATACTCGCCCGAATTGCGGTTTCGCCCGGATGAAACCTTTGACCGTCTGGAAGAAACCCGACGGTTGTTTTCCGATCCGGTGGTGCAGCGCGATCTTGCCGCGCGCGATGAAGATGCCGACGATTCGGAATAGATGGCGGATTTTTTTTGTGGCGCTGGCTATGCTGGTGCCGCAGGGCATGGCGGCTGCTTGCACCGACATGACGTTCGAGTCTGCTTCGTATTCGGTTTGTGAAGTGGCGGCCGACGCGGATTTGCGATTGTTCCTGGCCGGGCCAGCAGGGCCCCTGCAATCTTTTACTGCCATTGACGCGATGCTGGACGGCACAGGAGAACGGCTGGCGTTTGCGATGAACGCGGGGATGTATCATTATGATCTGGCCCCAGTCGGGCTTTATGTGGAAAATGGCCGGGAGGTCACGCCGTTGGTGACGCGTGA
>JAGPBG010000014.1 GCA_018063485.1 Cypionkella sp. | reverse complement strand
AGGCACGGGTTCAGGGGGCAGAGCTGGTCATTCTGGGGGGAATGAATGATGGCATCTGGCCAAGACTGCCGCCGCCAGACCCGTGGCTTAATCGGCAAATGCGCAAGGATGCGGGGCTATTGTTGCCCGAACGACAGATCGGCCTTTCCGCGCATGATTACCAGCAGGCCATTGCTGCGCCGCGCGTGATCATCACCCGCTCAAGTCGAGACGCCGAGGCAGAAACCGTGCCATCACGCTGGCTCAACCGTTTGCTCAACCTGATGGATGGCTTGCCCGATCAGCGCGGCCGCGACGCGGTTTCACAGATGCGAACGCGTGGGCGCTATTGGCTCGATTTGGCACGGGTGCTTGATGCACCAACGCCTGAAATGCGTCACGATCCCCGCTTGAAACCGGCCAAACGCCCACAACCACGACCGCCGGTTACCGCGCGCCCTGAAAAACTGTCACTCACCAATATCGCGCGGTTGATCCGGGATCCCTATGCAATTTACGCGCGCTACATCTTGCGCCTGTCGCCGCTTGACCCTTTGCGCCAAGCCCCCGATCCGCGCGATCGTGGTAATGTCTTTCACAAAATCCTGGAACGGTTTGTCCGTGAGCGCGTTGTCGATGAGACGCGAGACATGGCCTTTCACCGCCTTATGAAGATCGCGGCCGGAGTTCTTGCTGCTGAAACCCCATTTCCCGCCGCCCGCGTGTTTTGGCTTGCCCGTCTGGAGCGCGCAGCAGGTCACATCCTGACGCAAGACAGCAAATACGGCGGCACCCCCCAGGCCATCGAGACGCAAGGCGCGCTTCGGCTGGATCCTTTGCCTTTCACCCTGTTTGGCACCCCCGACCGGATTGATCGCCTGCCGAATGGCAAGCTGCTGATCATGGATTACAAGACCGGCAGCCCACCCAGTGAAAGGCAGCAAAGTGAATATGACAAGCAATTGCTGCTGGCGGCCGCTATGGCCGAACGCGGCGGGTTTAAGGATTTGGGGCCATGCGAGGTGGAAATGATCAGCTACATCGGCCTGGGGGCGGGCGAGAAAGCGATTGAAACCGCGATAACCCCTGAACTCCTGGCCGATGTCTGGGAAAAGCTGATCCACCTCATCGAACAGTATCAGACCCGGGAAACCGGCTATACCGCGCGCCGAGCCGTGTTTCAGGATCGGTTCGAAGGGGATTACGATCACCTTGCGCGCTATGGGGAATGGGAAATGTCTGATCGCGCAACGGCAGAAATCGTCGGCCCAGAGGCTTTGGAATGACTCGTGGATCAGCCTCTGAACGGCAGGTTCAGGCCTCGCAACCCACAGCCTCCACATGGCTTTCTGCTAACGCAGGCTCTGGCAAGACACGGGTTCTTACTGACAGGGTGGCACGGCTTTTGCTGGCCGGCGTGCAGCCACAGCACGTTCTGTGTCTGACTTATACCAAAGCCGCTGCCAGCGAGATGCAGAATCGCTTGTTCAGACGGCTTGGCGAATGGGCGATGATGCGGGATACCGATTTGCGCGCGGCATTGGTCACCCTGGGCGACAGCGACGCGCATGACGCCGCAGCTCTGGCGCGGGCCCGTCGGCTGTTCGCACGGGCCATCGAAACACCGGGCGGGTTGCGGATTCAAACCATCCACAGCTTTTGCGCCGCACTCTTGCGCCGCTTTCCGCTTGAAGCCGGGGTTTCGCCACAGTTTACCGAATTGGACGACCGCGCCGCCCGGCTGATGCGCGCCGAGATCGTCGAAGAAATGGCCGATACGCTTGCGCCCGAAATCATGGTGGAAATCGCTCGGATTTATACCGGCGATGATTTTACCCGGCTTGTGGAACAGGTCGTCGGCGGGCGAGCGGGGTTCAATCTGCCAAAATCCGCGACTGAAATCAGAGCCGGATTCAAGGTGGCTGCGGATGAAAGCGAAGCCCGCATTTTGGCCGATGTGTTTTTAGGCGATGAAGCCGCGTTATTTGATGCGATCCTGCCAGCAATGCTGCAGGCCGGTGGCAATGATGAAAAGGCGGCGGTGAAGCTATCTGGTTTTGACTTTGCCAAAGCGGATCTGGCCTTGCTGGCCATGTTAGAGACGATTTTTCTGACTGGCAGCAGCGCCGCCGAACCATTTTCGGCCAAGATCGGCAGCTTTCCAACCAAACCAACGCGTGGCCGCATCGCCGATGCAATGGCAGCCCTGGAAGATCTGATGCTTCGGGTAGAGGCCGCGCGCTGGCGGCGCATTGGGTTGCAGGCCGCAGACAGAACCGGGGTTCTTCATCGCTTTGCCGCAGCCTTTCTGCCAATTTATGCTGCACGCAAATCCGTACGCGGCTGGCTCGATTTCGATGACCTGATCCAGAAGGCCATCGCCCTTTTGACCGATCCGCGCGTTGCTGCATGGGTGTTGTTCCGGCTGGATGGGGGCATCGACCATATCCTTGTCGATGAGGCGCAAGACACAAGCCCCGATCAATGGCGGGTTATCGAACTGCTTGCCGCCGAATTTACCGCTGGCGAAGGCACCCGAAAAGGCGGGCGAACACTGTTTGTCGTGGGGGACAAGAAGCAGTCGATCTATTCCTTTCAGGGCGCAGACATCGCGGCCTTTGATGAAAAGCAACACAGCTTCAAAACCAGATTCGACAGCGCTGGTCAGCAGATGCAGAATTTGCAACTGGAATATTCGTTCCGCTCATCGCCAGCTATCCTGCAACTGGTGGATCGCACTTTTGCCGATCATTTCCCCGATGCAATGGGCGACAATATTCTTCATCTTGCCTTCAAGGATCACATGCCCGGTCGTGTTGATCTGTGGCCCTTGATCGAGCCGGTCAAGACGGCCGCAAATGAAGACTGGCAAGACCCTGTCGATCTGATCTCCGAGACCCATCATTCAGCCCAGCTTGCCCTGAAAATTGCCACTGAGATCAAGAGTATGATCGACAGCGGCACCCAGATTCCCACCGACACCGGCGATCGCCTGGTTCATGCCGGGGACTTCCTGATCCTTGTGCAGCGCCGCTCGGCCCTGTTTTCCGAGGTGATCCGCTGTTGCAAGCAATTGGGCCTGCCAATTGCCGGCGCGGACCGACTGAAATTGGGGGCAGAACTGGCCGTCAAGGATCTTGCCGCCCTTCTGTCCTTTCTGGCAACGCCCGAGGATAATCTGTCGCTGGCTGCCCTGCTACGCTCGCCACTTTGTGGCTGGACCGAAGCCGAACTTTACGATCTGGCACATGGCCGCAAGGGGTTTTTGTGGGAAACTCTGCGCGCGCGCGCCGATGATCACCCAAGAACCCTGGCCATGTTGCATGATTTGCGCGATCAGTCCGACTTCCTTCGCCCCTATGATCTTATCGAGCGGGCGCTGATACGCCACGAGGGTCGGCGGCGGCTGTTGGCCCGGCTTGGTCCCGAGGCCGAGGATGGAATTGATGAGTTTCTGTTGCAGGCGCTGGCCTATGAGCGGCTCGACGCACCAAGCCTTACCGGCTTTCTGATCTGGCTGGAAACGGACGACGTTGAGGTCAAGCGTCAGATGGACAGCGAGGGTAAACGCATTCGGGTGATGACGGTGCATGGCGCCAAGGGGCTTGAGGCCCCCATCGTGATTCTTCCCGATACCGCCGACCGGACACCACAAGATCGCGATGAGATTTATCTTCTGCCTGAAGGCCTTCCTGCCTGGAAAACCGCCAGGGATTCAAGCCCGGCCATTATTGCACAGACCCGCGCCACAAGAGAAAAGCGACGGCAAGACGAAAGCCTGCGCCTGTTGTATGTCGCGCTGACCCGCGCGCGCTGTTGGCTGATCGTTGCCGGGGCAGGCGAGGCCAAACTCGACCGCGGCAGCAAGGGAAAAACCACAACAAAACCACGATCGGAATGGGCATGGTATCGCTTGGTCGAAGCTGCGATGAAGGATTTGGGCGCGCTTTCCCTTGATCAGGGTCGCATTCGCTATTTGTTCGGTGTCTGGCCAACGGCTGCCGGGCAGGCAGCAGCATCTGCAGGGGACACTTTGGGCATTTTGCCAAACTGGGCGCAAATCCCGGCACCGCTTGTGCAGCGTGCAGACAAATTGCTGTCCCCCTCGGATCTGGGAGGCGAAAAGACCCTGTTCGGGGACTCTGACGCGACATCGGAAGATGCCCTGGCGCGCGGCACTGCCCTGCACCTTTTGCTGGAACGCCTGCCAGAGGTTGATTCCTTGCTGTGGCGCAGCCTTTCCGAAAAGCTGATTCCGAACCGGGAATCGCAGTCCGATATCTTCAGCGAAGCCACAGCCATCCTTACTGCACCCCATCTTGCCAGGCTGTTTGCCAAAGATGCGCTGACCGAAGTGCCGATCACCGCCGATCTGGCGGTCGGACGGGTTTTAGGCAGCATTGACCGTTTGATCATCGAGTCGGACAAGATCACCGCCATTGATTACAAATCGAATCGCCTTGTTCCCGCCAGCGCCGATCAGGTTCCCGAAGGCCTGCTTCGGCAAATGGGAGCCTATCATGCGGCCCTGTCGCAAATCTATCCGACGCGAGAAATCGAAATTGCTATCCTATGGACCAAGACCGGCGTTTTGATGCCACTTGATCCCGATATCCTGCGTGCCGCACTGGAGCGGTCCACGATAGATGGTGCACTGGGTCTTGACGCCATCAAGTTCCGCCCATAGTTTCGATGATCGACACATTCCCTCAGGAGAACCATCATGGGCACTGCAACTGTCGCCGTGACCGACGCCACTTTTGACGCCGAGGTCCGCAAATCCACCGTTCCGGTCGTGGTCGATTTCTGGGCCGAATGGTGCGGCCCATGCCGTCAGATCGGCCCAGCCCTGGAAGAGCTCGCCACGCAATATGCGGGCAAGGTCAAGATCGTAAAGATCAATGTCGATGAAAACCCCGACAGCCCTGCCATGCTGGGGGTGCGTGGAATCCCGGCGCTGTTCCTGTTCAAGAATGGTGAAGTGGTTTCGAACAAGGTGGGCGCTGCTCCCAAAGCGGCGCTTGAAACCTGGATCACTTCGTCGATCTGAAGAGAATATTCGATGAAAGTTTGGCGCCCATCGGGGCGCCTTTTTTCATACCGGCCACCCATGTTGCGAAAGCCGCTCACGAATTGCTTTTGCACTGTTTGCATCCCATGAGGTTATCGAGTTTCTTTTGAAGAACCAGAAAAGATAGTCGGCAAAGGGTGGCGCCGCTGCTGTTTGAAACGCGGCCTCAAGCCCGTCGCGCACCACCGATCCTGCTATGTGGTGAAAATCTATCCGGGCAAACAAAATCGCCGGTTTCTCCAGAAAAAAACCCTGCAAAGCCAGAGACGAATTCTGCGTGATCACCCGATCACATTCGAGCAAAAGCCTGTCTGATTTAAGCGAAGAAAGCTGGAAGCCAGGGTTTTGCCGCTTGATATCCATCAGAGCTGACATTTCAGCGTCGCTATATGTCTCGCCAGGGTGAAGCGTGGCGATTACGGATTGGCGCGGATTGGCACGGAATGTCTCAGCGATCATATCCACCGGACTCATTGCCTGAAAATACCGTCTTTGCAGGAGTTTGCCCTGAAGTGGCATGAAGGTGAATCCCCGCCTGCTCACGGATGAGTCGGCAAACAGCTTGTCGCGCCTACGGGCCAAAAAGCCACGCGCCAGCCGGGCATCGTTCGGATCGGGCGCAAAAGGCATGTCGGTGATCGGCCAGTCCCAGCGATCATTGGTGTTTTCGATCCGCCAGAACGGATCAAGATAGCAGCGCCGCAGGCTCAGACATCGGGGGCTGGTCACTGGCTTATTCACAACCAGATGAAAGCCGGGATCTCTGGCAGCCTTTTCGGCCTCGGCCTCGGGTCGAAGGTTCACATCCCAGCCGGCAGTCTTTACTGCTTCGATCACCCGCGTCAAAATGCTCGGTTTTCCCGCCGCAATCTGGGCAAGACGGTGATCAGGCATAAAGAAATGCAGAATATGCGGCTCGGCCATGGCAAAAAGCTAAGCCATTTCGCGCCGCCACGCCAGAGGCCTGTCTTGTGTCAGCGGCCTGTGGCTTCCATATAGGGGCAGATCAAAGAAAGGGCTGACTATGGCCGAAGACAAATTCCCCGGCTGGCATGGCACAACGATTCTGGCGGTGCGGCGCGGGGGCGAAGTGGTGGTTGCCGGGGATGGTCAGGTAAGCCTTGGTCAAACCGTGATCAAGGGCACTGCGCGCAAGGTGCGGCGGCTTTCTCCGGGCGGGCATGATGTGGTTGCGGGTTTTGCGGGATCGACTGCGGATGCCTTTACCCTGCTGGAACGGCTTGAGAAAAAGCTGGAGGCGGCTCCGGGCCAACTGGCGCGGGCTTGCGTCGATCTTGCCAAGGATTGGCGGATGGACAAATACCTGCGCAACCTTGAGGCCATGTTGATCGTCACCGATGGCGAGGGGCTTTTTGTGATCACCGGCGCGGGCGATGTGCTGGAACCGGAGCATGATGTTGCGGCCATTGGCTCGGGTGGCAACTTTGCCCTTGCTGCGGCGCGCGGCCTGATGGCGGGTGATTTGCCGGCCGAGGATATCGCGCGGCGTGCCATGGCTATTGCGGCGGATATTTGCGTTTACACCAATGGCAACCTGACGATTGAGCGGATTTCAAAATGACCAATCTGACACCGCGCGAAATTGTCTCGGAACTCGACCGCCATATTATCGGGCAAAACGCTGCCAAGCGCGCCGTGGCAGTGGCCTTGCGCAACCGCTGGCGGCGCAAGCTGTTGGCTAACGATCTGCGCGATGAGGTTTATCCCAAGAATATCTTGATGATCGGCCCGACCGGGGTGGGCAAGACCGAGATCGCCCGCAGGCTGGCCAAGCTGGCCAAAGCTCCCTTTCTGAAGATCGAGGCGACGAAATTCACCGAAGTTGGCTATGTTGGCCGCGACGTGGATAGCATCATCCGCGATCTGGTCGATACTGCGATGATCGACACGCGAGCGATAATGCGCGACGCGGTGCAAGCCAAGGCGCAGGCCGCCGCCGAAGACAGGGTGATTGACGCGCTGGCCGGTAAAGATGCCCGCGAACAGACACGCGAAATGTTCCGCGGCAAGTTGCGCCGGGGAGAGCTGGATCAGACCGTGATCGAATTGGAAATTGCCGACCCCGTTCCCTCCATGCCAATGATGGGCAACGGCATGGAAATGCAGATGCAGGGGCTGCAAGACCTGTTCAAGGTCTTTGGCACCCGCACCAGCCGCAAAAAGATGACTGTGGCCGCCAGCTATGATCTGCTCATCGGGCAAGAGGCTGACAAACTGCTGGATGACGAGGCCGTAAAGGCTGCCGCACTGGAAGCGGTTCAGGAAAACGGCATCGTGTTTCTGGATGAGATCGACAAGGTATGCGCCCGTGCCGATACGCGGGGCGCGGATGTTTCACGTGAAGGCGTGCAGCGCGATTTGTTGCCGCTGATCGAAGGCACGACCGTTTCCACCAAATACGGGCCAGTAAAAACAGATCATATCCTGTTCATCGCCTCGGGCGCTTTCCACATCGCCAAGCCGTCGGATTTGCTGCCCGAATTGCAAGGTCGATTGCCGATACGGGTTGAGTTGAAACCCTTGACCGAGGCCGATTTCGTACGGATTCTGACCGAAACCGACAATGCGCTGACATTGCAATACACTGCCCTGATGGGCACCGAAGAGGTTACCGTCAGCTTTACCGAAGATGGCATCGCCGCGCTTGCAAGGATCGCCGCCGAGGTCAACCAGAGTGTGGAAAACATCGGCGCGCGGCGGCTCTATACGGTGATGGAGCGGGTGTTCGAGGAACTGTCCTTTACGGCCCCTGATCGCGCCGGTGACTCTGTGGTGGTGGACGCAGGCTTTGTCGAAAAAAACCTTGGGGAATTGTCACGTTCTGCGGATCTGTCGCGCTATGTTCTGTAAGCTCAGGACGCTGCCCGAACCTGAACTACAATAGCTCGGGCTGTAACAGGCCCTTGACCAATGAGCCGACACAGCATTGTGTAGGTGTTCCTGAACGGAGCCACGCGATGCCCAGGCGCTTGATTGTTCTGATCCTGACTTTTGTCATCGCCTGCGCCCCGCGCGGGCAGTTGATTCTTGATCCGCAGGCCGCAAGCGTGGGCGAAGTGCAGCCGGTTTTCTTTGGGACCACCCGCGAAGTCGATGAAGACCGCACTTTCGGTACCCACCGCTCGGAAATCACGCATTATGGACGGTTTGATATCTCGATTCCCCCAGACCGCAAAGCTGGCGAGATCAAATACCCGCCACGCCACAGCAAGCCGAACCCGCAGGTGGATTTCCTAACCACAGCCGAAACCCTTTTCTCCAATGAAAAGGATTTTCGCAACAATCTGCACAGGAATCTGATCGACAACGGGGGCGAGGCGGTGATTTTCGTTCATGGGTTCAACAATAATTTTGCCGAGGGTTTGTATCGGGTTGCCCAGTTCTCGCACGATCTGAAACTGCCGGGAACCATTGTGCATTATTCCTGGCCCTCGGCGGCAAACCCCTTGGGTTATGTTTATGACCGCGACTCAGCCCTTTTTGCGCGTGACGGTCTTGAGAATCTCATCAACGAGGTTGCCAATGCAGGTGCAACTCGAATTCTGGTTGTGGCGCATTCGATGGGCGCGGCGCTCTCGATGGAAGCGCTTCGGCAAACCTCCATACGGGGCAACAAAAAAACGCTTGCCCGGATTGGCGGGGTGATCCTGATCTCTCCTGATATTGATGTGGATGTGTTCCGCGAGCAAGCCCATGCGATGGGAAAGTTGCCGCAGCCGTTTGTTATCTTCGGGTCAAATCGTGACAAGGTGCTACGGATTTCGGCAGGCTTGACGGGCCAAGCGGCAAGGTTGGGGTCGATCAAGGATGTAAGCAGTTTGGCTGACCTGAACGTGACATTTCTTGATGTCAGCAACTTTAGTGAGGGGGCCGGGCATTTCACATTGGGAGATTCGGCTGCGTTGTTATTGCTGATGAGCCGGATCATCGACATTAATTCCGCCTTTGAGCGCGACCTTCGTAGTCGGGTCGGGCTGTTGCCAGGGGCGATTCTGACAGTGCAAAATGCAACCGAAATCGTGTTGGCCCCGGTGGGGGATGTAGCGGTAGAACTGACAAGATAGTCTATCTACGCCGCAGATAGACGTAATAGGCCCCTGAACCGCCGTGTTTCAGGTGGGCTTCGGAGATCTGCAATACCGCTGGCCCCAAGGGCTGCAAGCGCAGCCATTGCGGCACATGGTGGCGCAGGGCTCCCATGCGTTGGGGGATCGGGCCGAGATCCTGGCCCTGCTTGCCTTTGCCAGTGATCACCAGAACCAGCCGCATCCCGGCTGATTGGGCATTGAGGACGAAGCGGATCAATTCGGGGTGCGCCTCAGACAGTGTCATGCCGTGCAGATCAAGCCTTGCGTCGGGCGCGATCTTGCCACGCGTCATCTTGCCGTGGGTCTTTGCATCCATTTGCAGCACAGCTTTTGGCAGGCCCCGCGGTAAAGCCGGATCGAGCCGTGCAGCCTCTCCCAATCGAAAGGCGGAAAGGCGAGACTTTGACAGGGCGGGAGGAGGGGTGGTGTCAGCTAGCGCAGGCTTTGAATGCGCTGCCTCTATGGGTCTTAGAAACACCGGGCCGACAGGATGTCGCGGATTGACCGTGCCCGCCACGGCGCGCCAGATTTCTTCTTCTTCGGGCCGTAAAATGCGCCGACGCGACATCTCTCAACCGTCCGGCAGCAGGGCGTAGGCGCGCTCAATAGGCAAAAGCAGGATCATCCGCCCACCATCCTTGACGGTGCCCGCCGCATTTCCCGCCCCATCGCCCGAGCCGTAAAAGATATCGGCCCGTTGAGGCCCCTTGATTGCGCCGCCAGTATCCTGGGCCACCATCAGGCTGCGAATCGGAAAATCACCGTCTTTTTCAACCCAGACCGGCGCGCCCAGCGGTGTGAAGGCAGGATCAATCGCAACCGAGCGCATCGGCGTGATCGACCTGCCCATCGCGCCAATCGGGCCCTTGTCGGCAGGCAGGTCACCGATCTTGCGAAAGAAGATATAGGACGGGTTGAAATTCAACAAGGTATTGCCCGTTGCCGGATTGCTGCGAACATAGGAGCGGATTTCCTGGGCCGAAACCTGGTCTGGGGTGTGAGTGCCGCGCCGAACCATTTCCTTGCCCACCGAGCGATAGGCATGGCCGTTACGACCGGCATAGCCCACCCGCATGATATGGCCGTCTGGCATACGGATGCGGCCCGACCCTTGTATTTGCAGAAAATACACCTCGACCGGGTCATCCAGCCAAGCCAGCTCCAGCCCCCGCCCCCGCAAGCCCCCGTTTTCGATGGCAGCGCGGTCCAGGTAGACCTGACCATCCTGCAATTCAGGCGGGCGGCGATAGATCGGATAGGCAAAACGCGGAGTGCGATTGGGTGAACCATCAAGTTCCGGCTCATAATAGCCTGTGAACAGCGCAGGCGGCAGACCAATGATCACCGGCTTGAAAAACAGCTCAAAAAAGGCGCGGGCGGAGGCATCCGTCTTTGTGGCATCTGCGGCCACACGGCAGATTGGCGTCCAATCGGCATCAGTCAACTTATCACATGTCGCCAGAAAGCTGAGCAACGCGGCGCGATGATTGTCGATCTCCCAGCCATCAAGTGCGGCGAAATCAAGCATTTGCGCCGGTGCTGATACGGGCATCAGGCCTATCGCCAGAACAATGGAATGCAGCAGGGCACGCATTGATCCCCCGTATCTATTCGCCAGTGGCGACAAGCTGCCAGTTTGGATCCTGAACGCCCATGCGCCGGGCAAAGCTCCAAGAGTCGCGCTGGCGTCTGATCTCGGTGGTGGAGCCTTCAACAATGGTGCCCGCCTTGTCACGCGTGGCAGAGGTCAACTCACCCATGAAACGAACGGTGATTTCAGCGGTGCGACTGGCTTGATCATAGGTGGCATCTGTAAGAGTAAGCTCGCGCAAGCCAATGAAATTTGCTTCAACAGTCTTGCCATCCCGATCACGCGCGTCAATTGCTTCGGCAAAGCTATTCTCGACGTCGGCAGACAGGAAAGGGCGGATCGAGTCCAGATCGCCCCGCTCAAAGGCCATCAGAATCATCTCATAGGCCCCACGCGCACCGCGCAGAAATTCGCCCACATTGAATCCTGGCTCCGCCTGTTTCATCGCCAAAAGCGCCTTGGCTGCCGACGAGCCGTCAGGGACATGATCAACGATGTCGCGATCCGGCCCACCCTCGATTACCTCGAAGTCGCGCTTTGGCTTGGTGTTTTGATTGTCGATTTGCGCTGGCGGCTTTTCAAATCCATCGCGCGTTCCAAGAACTGACCGAAGTTTAAGGACCAGAAATACAGCAATTCCGGCTAAAACCAGAAGCTGGATCAGGGAAGCGTTCATAACGGGCCTCAAATCATGTCCGGGGGGTTGGCGATCCGGACGTTGAACTCTTATGTAGGGTCTGGGTGCGCCCAAGTCTACCACTTGGGGCGCAAGACTTTCGGAGACCGCAAAAATGTGGATATTTGGCCTGTTCTTCTTGGTGCCACTGATCGAAATCGCGCTGTTTGTGACGGTAGGTGGCTGGCTGACGCTGTGGCCGACGCTGGCGATTGTGCTGGCCACCGCCGTTATCGGGGCATTTTTGGTGCGCTATCAGGGCATTGGCGTGCTGCGGGAATTGCAGCAGGCTGGTGATCAGATGAAGAATCCGCTCTCGCCACTTGCCCATGGGGCGCTGATCCTGATCGGGGGGTTCCTGTTGATGCTGCCCGGATTTTTCACGGATACGCTGGGCTTCTTGCTGATGATCCCGGCGCTGCGGCGGTTGTTGATCGGGCTCCTTACCAGGCGGGTAACAATTGCCGGCTTTACCAGCAGCCAGAGCTCGGGAAGGTTTCGCGGCGAAACTGCTCACCCAAGTAAAACCGGGTCACAGGACTGGATCGACGCCGATTTCGAAGAGATTCCGCCAAAAACCGGCCAGGTGCCGCCGCCTTCGGGTTGGACGCGCCATTGAGCGCCGCGCCCTGACCTGATAGGAGGGCGCATCGAGGTTCTTCAGGAGTGGTCGTATGGCCGAGGAAAATGGCGGCGCGCCGCAAATCAAGATGTCAGTTCTGGCGCAATTTGTGCGGGACATGTCTTTTGAAAATCTGGTGGCACAAAAGGGATTGACCGGGTCCGAGGTGCAGCCGGATATACAGGTTGCGGTCAGCCTGGACGCACGCAAACGCGCACCGGATCATCAGTTTGATGTGATCACAAAGTTCAAAGTGACGTCCAAGAACAAGGTGAACGGCGATACGCTATTCCTGATGGAATTGGATTATGGCGGCATTTTCCACATTGAGGGCGTTCCGGAAGATCAGATGCATCCCTTTCTGTTGATCGAATGCCCGCGCATGTTGTTTCCCTTTGTGCGGCGGATCATCTCGGACGTCACGCGAGACGGCGGTTTTCCGCCGCTGAACATCGACACTGTGGATTTTCTGGCCCTGTATCGCACCGAATTGCAACGTCGCGCTCAAACACAATCAGCGCAGGGGCAGCCGAACTAGGCCACTACTGACGTTTCAGCCACAGCGCAGCATCGCCCATCTTGGCTACCATGACCTGGTGGGCGGTCTGTTCTTCTGCCGTCATACGCGGAGCTAGCGGCGTGGCGCGCGGACGCGGCCGCCAATCAGATGTTGTGGAGGTGGTGGTTTCGTGCTGCAGGACAACAGCAAGTGCAAGATCTGGCTGACGCCCTCCGATCAGCTCCAGATAGACCTCAGCAAGAATTTCACTGTCCAACAAGGCGCCATGTTTCTCACGCCCCGAATTGTCGACACCAAAACGGCGGCACAGGGCATCAAGCGAGGCTGGAGAGCCCGGAAATCTAGTGCGTGCCATTATCAGGGTATCGGTAGCGCGGCTGTTGGGCAGACCCGGAAATCCCGCGGATTTCAACTCGGCGTTCAGAAATTTCATATCAAAACTGGCGTTGTGAATCACCAGTTGTGCATCACCGATAAAATCGAGAAAGGCCTGCCCAATCGCCTTGAACACCGGCTTGTCACGCAGGAAATCATCACCAAGGCCGTGAACATCAAACGCCTCTTTCGGCATCAGGCGTTGGGGGTTGATATATTGGTGATAGGTTTGCCCGGTCTTCACATGGTTGAACAATTCAATAGCACCAATTTCAACGATGCGATGGCCCTCGGAGGGTTCAAAACCGGTGGTTTCTGTATCAAGGACGATTTCACGCATGTTTCAGCCTTTGGTCTATTTCTGCAATAATGGCGACGACTGCTTGCTCGGCATGTTCCAGTGAATCGGTCGGAATGATCCAGGTTGCGCGCTTGCGCTTTTCGGCATCAGGCAATTGGCGCGCAAGCATCACTTCAAACTCGTGATGTGTCATTTGCCCCCGTGCAAGCACGCGCGCTTTTTGGGTGTCGGAGTCGGTAGAGACAACTGCAACGCCGTCACAGAGTGCGTCAGTGCCGGTTTCAAACAGGAGCGGAACATCCACAACCACCAATCCACTGACATTGTTTGCCAGAAACTGCGCGCGATCTTCGGCAACCAGCGGGTGAACCAGCTTCTGAATATGCTCCAGAATCGACGGGTCGGCAGCGATCTTGGCCCGCAGGTCAGATCGGGAGACGGCTCCGTTTTCGATTGCATCCGGGTAGTGCATGGCGATCAGGCGCGTTGCCGCCCCATCAGTGGCATAAAGCCGATGGACAGCCGCGTCAGCATCCCAGATTGGCACGCCCTTGGCCGCAAACATGGCGGCTGTTGTTGATTTCCCCATACCGATCGAACCGGTCAGGCCCAGGATAAAGCGCTTCATTTGGCCAAGACGGCGGCGCGGGTGGCGGCGTCGACCTCTGGGCGATGTCCAAACCAGCGCTCGAACCCTGGGGCGGCTTGATGCAAGAGCATACCAAGCCCATCAACCACGGTGCAGCCCATCCTTTCGGCCTCGGCGAGAAGGGAGGTTTCAAGGGGGGAATAGACCAGATCCGTGACCAGTGCCCTTGGGTTCAACGC
This sequence comes from Cypionkella sp., assembly GCA_018063485.1. GTDB lineage: Bacteria > Pseudomonadota > Alphaproteobacteria > Rhodobacterales > Rhodobacteraceae > CBDUEF01. The sequence continues at coordinate 67 of JAGPBG010000014.1, read as the reverse complement.
ATCAAGAGGAACCCGAAAGTCGGGTTTGCATGTCATCCCCAGGGAGGTGGTATTTACAACGGTAGCA
>JAGPBG010000276.1 GCA_018063485.1 Cypionkella sp. | reverse complement strand
CCGGGGTGCGGGAAGTGGCGTTCTTTCCGCCGATGACGGGGGGCTAGCCCATGTCGCAGGTGCGCGTTCAGGCCGAGCCGTTTGATGCGGGGGCCGAGGCCAATCTGTTTTCGGGCAGCACTGCGGGCGCGGGGGCGGTGGTAACCTTTACCGGCCTTGTGCGCGACAATGGCGGCGCTTTGGCGGCGATGGAGATCGAGCATTATCCCGGCATGACCGAAAAGGCGATTGCGGCGATGGCGGATCAGGCCGTGGCGCGTTGGTCTTTGGTGGGGGCTTTGGTCATTCACCGCTACGGCCGGCTGCATCCGAAAGAGCCGATCATGATGGTGGCCACGGCGGCGCGGCATCGGGCGGATGCTTTCGCGGCGGCCGAATTCCTGATGGATTATCTGAAATCGCGGGCACCGTTTTGGAAGAAAGAGCTGACCGCTGACGGGGCCGAATGGGTTGCCGCGCGCGATGAGGATGAGGCGGCGCTGGGCCGCTGGTAGGCTATTTCTTGTAAAGCGATTGCCATGTCGGTTGCAAATCGCCCGGCAATGGCGTGGCGGCAAAGACCGCCCTTGCGATGGCGCGGGCCAGACAGATCGCCGCGGCGTGGCCGATCTGAAAGCTGTCGGTGATGGGATCGGTCAGCGGTTTTTCCCCGGATGCGCTGGCAAAGACCAGATCGCCATCCAGCAAAGTATGCGACGGCACGATGGCGCGGGCCATGCCATCATGGGCAGCGGTGGCCATGCGTTGTGCTGCGGCTTGGGTGAGGTCGGCGTCGGTGGCGACAATGGCGATGGTGGTGGCCTCGCCCATGCGTTTGGCAGGAATGGGGGCGGTTGACGCGGCGGGCTCCTGGCAGATGCCCCTGCCGCCGAATTCGTTGTCGCGCTCCCACGGGGCGGCCCAGAATTGGCCGAGTGGCCCGGTGGTCACCGCGCCCAGGGCGTTGACGGCAACCAAAGCGCCGACGGTTAGTCCCGAGGGCAACACCAGCGAGGCCGAGCCAAGGCCGCCTTTGAGCCTGCCTGTCAGCGCACCGTAACCTGCGCCAATGCTGCAAAGGGCGAAATCGGGCGAGGCCAGATCAAAGGCGCGGCGGCCAAGATCGTAATAGGGGTTCCGCGGCCAGTCCTTGTTGCCGCCATTCAAGAGATCAAACAGGATCGCACCCGGCACAATCGGCACGCGCTGATCGCCCACCGCAAAACCGCGACCGCTGGCACGCAAGCCGTCGGCCACGCCCGAACAAGCATCAAGCCCAAATGCCGAGCCGCCCGACAGCACCAGTGCATCAACCTGTTGCACCAGCCGGTCCGGGGCCAGAAGATCGGTTTCCCTTGTGCCGGGCGCGCCACCCATCACCGAGACTGCGGCGGTAAAAGGGCGATCTGCCGTCAAGATGGTGCAACCTGACCGCAGGGTTTCGTCATGGGCATTGCCGATGCGAAGGCCCGAGATGTCAGTGATCAGATTGCGCGGTCCGGGGTGCATTTGTGGCCTTTCCTGATTGCACATCATGGGCATGAAAGGGGATTTGAGCAAAGGGAGTAATTTTGGGCAAGATCTCAATCTGTTGTTAAGGATGCGGCGGCAAGGTTGCGGGATGACATATTCCGATACCCCCCGATTCTTTACCCTTGGTCTTGCCGAGCGCGGCGATGATCTGCTGTTGGCGCGGATCGACCGGCTGCGTGAGGCGCTGCGCGCCACTCAAGTTGAGCGACCCTTTGCGCTGCGGGCCTGGGTGGTGCTGCCCGACCATCTGCATGTGATCTGGGCGCTGCCCGAAGGCGACTGCGATCATGCGGGCCGTTGGCGACAGATCAAGGCGCGGTTTTCAAGGGCGGTATCCCCGCGCAACCGCCGCGATGGGCTGTGGCTGCGTGGGTTTGCCGAGCGGGTTTTGCCAGACGAAGAGGCCGTTGCCACTCATATGGGGTTTTGCCGCAAGGATCCGGCGCTGCATGGATTCATCGCCGATGGGGCCGATTGGCGCTGGTCGTCGTTTTATCGGGGGCAGGTGCGCGCCAATTGATCAGAAATCGAACAACTCGCTGAGAAAGCTGTCACGGCGTTTGCGTTTGCCTGTGCGGCTGTCGTCATCATGATCGTCGTGGCGATCATGGCTCTGATCGTTTGAGGGGCGGTCATTGAAGGGGCGGGAGTGATCCTGCCGTGGAGCGGCGCGGCCCGGTTCGATCAAGGTAACGGGGGTAGCGTTTGCCACCGGCGCGGCGGCGCGTTCAATGATCTTGTCCAGTTCACCCCGGTCCAGCCAGACACCCCGGCATTTCGGGCAGTAATCAATCTCGACACCGTTGCGGTCAGCCATGACCAAGGTTTCACCATCAATTGGGCAGCGCATGGGTAACTCCTTTGTGTTGTGCGGTGTTAAGATGGTGGTTGTGCTTTTACAGGCAAGTGCGCGGCATTGTCGCGCGGGGGCTTTTACCCTAGTTTGTGACAATGCGTGAAAGGAACTGATGATGTCTGACGAAGCATATGTGCCGCCGAAGGTTTGGGTCTGGGAAGCGGGAACTGGCGGGCAATTTGCCAGCATCAACCGCCCCGTTGCCGGGGCGACGAATGATAAAGACCTGCCGCGCGGCAAACACCCGTTTCAGCTCTATTCCATGGCGACGCCGAACGGGGTGAAGGTGACGATCCTGTTCGAAGAGCTGTTGGAGGCCGGGCACAAGGGCGCGGAATATGACGCCTGGCTGATAGATATCGGCAAAGGCGACCAGTTTGGTTCAGGCTTTGTAGCGGTTAACCCCAATTCGAAAATCCCGGCGCTGATGGATTATAGCGACAAAGACCAAGTCAGGCTGTTCGAATCCGGCTCGATCATGGTGCATCTGGCCGAGAAATTCGGCGTGTTCTTGCCGAAATCGGGGCCTGAGCGCAGTGAGGTGTTGAACTGGCTGTTCTGGCAGATGGGTTCGGCACCGTTTGTCGGTGGTGGCTTTGGCCATTTTTTTGCCTATGCGCCGGAAAAGCTGGAATATCCGATCAACCGCTATGCGATGGAAACCAAGCGGCAGTTGGATGTGCTGGATCGCCGGTTGGCCGAGGTGCCGTTCGTGGCGGGGCAGATCTATTCCATCGCGGATATGGCGATCTGGCCCTGGTATGGGGCGATGGTTCTGGGGCGCAGCTACGCCAATTCGGCCGAGTTCCTGGATGTGGGCATCTACAGGAATGTGCTGCGCTGGGCCAGCGCGATTGACGCGCGCCCGGCGGTGACGCGTGGACGGATGGTGAACAAGAACTGGGGTGATGCATCCGAGCAACTTCCCGAGCGCCATTCTGCGGCAGATTTTGCAAGCAAGACCTAGCCAAAACCTGGTGAACGACGTGCCACGCCTGCGCATTTTCTTGCGCAGCCTGGTCCCATGGGGGTTGACGACAGGGGGGCTAAACGCGCTAGGTGCAGGCTGTTTCCATAAAATCCGAGTCTTTCCCGTGACATATCCTCTTCTGCGTCTGCTGCCCGTTCTGGCCTTGTCGGCTCTTGCCGCCTGTAGCGGAGAACCCAAAGAAGTGGCCCCGCCTGTGGTGGTTGCCGGTTATGAAGCGATCGAGGATGACGGCAAGCTGATCGAGGCGGTTGATCCAAAGCTGTTGGACGCAGACCGTGCGCGGGCCGAGGTGGCCTACGATGGCTCCGAGGCTCCGGGGACGATTGTGGTCGATACCCATGCGCGCAAACTCTATCTGGTGGAAGAGGGCGGCCGTGCCACGCGCTATGCGGTAGCGGTCGGTCGTGAGGGGCTGACGTTTCGCGGCAATGGTGTGATTGGACGCAAGGCGATGTGGCCAAGCTGGCAGCCGACGGCAAATATGGTGCGCTCGCGTCCTGACATGTATGCGCAATATGCGGGCGGCCTGCCGGGTGGATTGGAAAATCCACTGGGCGCGCGCGCGCTATATCTGTATCGCGGCGGGCGCGACACCATGTTCCGCATCCATGGCACCATTCAGAATGAATCCATCGGCCACGCCACCTCGGCGGGCTGTATCCGCCTGTTCAACCAGGATGCCATGCAGCTTTATG
>JAGPBG010000275.1 GCA_018063485.1 Cypionkella sp. | reverse complement strand
TCCATTCGTGCTATGGCCTGCTGTCGGAAAACCCTGATTTCGTTGATGCTTGTGATCAGGCGGTCATCACCTTTATCGGGCCGCGCGCCGAAACCATGCGCCAACTTGGCGACAAGGCCTCGGCCCGCCGGGTGGCCATGGCCGCAGGCGTGCCGGTGATCCCAGCCACCGAAGTTCTGGGCGACGATTTTGAAGCCATAAAGAAAGAGGCGGCAGCGGTCGGCTATCCCCTTATGCTCAAGGCCTCGTGGGGCGGTGGCGGGCGCGGGATGCGGCCGATCCTGTCCGAGGCGGAATTGGTCGAAAAGGTGCGCGAAGGCCGGCGCGAGGCCGAAGCCGCCTTTGGCAATGGCGAGGGCTATCTGGAAAAGATGATCCTGCGCGCGCGCCACGTCGAGGTGCAGATCCTTGGTGACAAGCACGGTGAGATCTTTCACCTTTTTGAGCGCGATTGCACTGTGCAGCGGCGCAATCAAAAGGTGGTCGAACGCGCCCCTGCGCCCTATCTGACCGAGGCCCAGCGCACCGAAGTCTGCGATCTGGGCCGCCGGATTTGCGCCCATGTCGGCTATGAATGTGCAGGCACCGTCGAATTCCTGATGGACATGGACAGCGAGCAGTTCTTTTTCATCGAGGTGAACCCCCGCGTTCAGGTCGAACACACCGTCACCGAGGAAGTCACCGGCATCGACATCGTGCAGGCGCAAATCCTGATTGCCGAGGGCAAGTCCCTGAGTGAGGCCACCGGCGTTGCGCGGCAAGAGGATATCAAGCTGAACGGCCACGCCCTGCAATGCCGCGTCACCACCGAAGACCCGCTGAACAATTTCATCCCCGATTATGGCCGCCTGAACGCCTATCGTTCGGCCACCGGCAACGGCATCCGGTTGGATGGTGGTACCGCCTACGCGGGTGGCGTCATCACGCGCTATTATGATTCGCTCTTGGTCAAGGTGACCGCGCACGCGCAGACACCTGAAAAGGCGATTGCACGGATGGACCGGGCCTTGCGCGAGTTTCGGATCCGGGGTGTCGCCACGAATATCGAATTCGTGATCAACCTGCTGAAGCACCCAACCTTCCTTGACAACAGCTATACCACCAAATTCATCGACACCACGCCCGCGCTGTTCACTTTCAAAAAGCGCCGCGACCGGGCAACCAAGCTGTTGATCTACATCGCCGATATCACCGTGAACGGGCATCCCGAAACCGCAGGCCGCCCCAAACCTCATGCCGAGGCTCGGGTGCCGCGCGCGCCTGCCGCCTTGGGCGAGCCCGCAATGGGCACCCGAAACCTGCTGGAACAAAAAGGCCCGCAGGCCGTGGCCGATTGGATGGCCAAGCAGAAAAAACTGCTGATCACCGACACCACCATGCGCGACGGCCATCAAAGCCTGCTGGCCACAAGGATGCGCTCGATTGACATGATCACGGCGGCCCCCGCCTATGCCGCCCATCTGCCGCAACTGTTCAGCATCGAGTGCTGGGGCGGCGCGACCTTCGATGTCGCCTATCGCTTCTTGCAGGAATGCCCCTGGCAACGCCTGCGCGATCTGCGCGTGCGCATGCCCAATGTGATGACGCAAATGCTGCTGCGCGCCAGCAATGGCGTCGGCTACACCAATTACCCCGATAATGTGGTGCAGGCCTTTGTCAAACAGGCGGCTGAAACCGGCGTCGATGTGTTTCGGGTGTTTGACAGCCTGAACTGGGTTGAAAACATGCGCGTCGCCATGGATGCGGTGGTCGAGGCAGGCAAGGTCTGCGAAGGAACCGTCTGCTATACCGGCGATATTCTGGACCCGGCGCGCTCGAAGTATGATCTGAAATACTATGTCGCGCGCGGGCAGGAGTTGAAAGCCGCAGGCGCGCATGTGCTGGGCCTGAAAGACATGGCCGGTCTGTTGAAACCCGCCGCCGCCCGGTTGCTGGTAAAGGCGCTGAAACAAGAGGTCGGCTTGCCGATCCATTTTCACACCCATGATACTTCGGGCGCAGCGGCGGCCACCATTCTGGCCGCCTGCGATGCCGGAGTGGATGCGGTGGATGCGGCGATGGATGCATTTTCTGGCGGCACATCGCAGCCCTGCCTTGGCTCGATCGTCGAAGCCCTGCGCCATACCGACCGCGACACCGGCCTTGATATGGCGGCGATTCGTGCGCTGTCGAATTATTGGGAGGCGGTGCGCGGCCAATATGCGGCCTTTGAATCCGGCATCCCGGCCCCAGCCTCCGAGGTGTATCTGCACGAAATGCCGGGGGGCCAGTTCACCAATCTCAAGGCCCAGGCGCGGTCCTTGGGGCTTGAGGATCGCTGGCATGAGGTGGCCCAAGCCTATGCCGACGCCAACCAGATGTTTGGCGATATCGTCAAGGTCACGCCCTCGTCCAAAGTGGTGGGCGACATGGCGCTGATGATGGTGGCCCAGGGGCTTAGCCGCGCGCAGGTCGAAGATCCGGCCGTCGATATGTCTTTCCCGGACTCGGTGGTTGACATGCTGAAAGGCAACCTCGGCCAGCCGCATGGCGGCTGGCCAAAGGGCATCTCGCAAAAGGTGCTGAAGGGCGAAACGGCCTCAACCGCGCGGCCCGGCGCGGGCATGGCCCCGGTTGATCTTGAGGCCCTGCGCGCCAAGGTTTCCGCCGAGTTGAACGGCTTCAAGATTGATGACGAGGATCTGAACGGATACCTGATGTATCCCAAGGTGTTCCTTGATTACATGGGCCGCCACAAGGCCTATGGCCCGGTCCGCACCCTGCCGACCAAGGCGTTCTTTTACGGGATGGAGCCGGGCGAAGAGATCACCGCCGAGATTGATCCAGGCAAATTGCTGGAAATTCGCCTTCTGACCGTGGGCGAAACCGGCGATGACGGCGAGGTGAAGGTGTTCTTCGAGTTGAACGGCCAGCCCCGTGTGATCCGGGTGCCGAATCGCGCGATCAAGGCCAAAACCGCCGCCAAACCCAAAGCGGTCGAGGGCAACCCCGCCCATATCGGCGCGCCCATGCCCGGCGCGATTGCGTCGGTAACGGTGAGCGTAGGGCAAAAGGTCAAGGCCGGGGATTTGTTGCTGACCATTGAAGCGATGAAGATGGAAACCGGCATCCATGCCGACCGCCTCGCCACGATCAAAGCACTGCATGTGGCCCCCGGCAGCCAGATCGACGCCAAGGATTTGCTGATCGAGTTGGAATAGGGTTTCTTTGCCGGGCTGCCCCTTTTTTGCCCCCACAGATCAAACAGAAAGGCCGCCGCGTGACGCGACGGCCCTGAACCTTGCCTGATGCAAGATTACTTGGCGGCGAAGGAACCAGCGTCCACAGCAGCTTTCAACTCGTCAGCCGAAAGATCGCCGTTTGCGTCGATGTCAGCAGCTTTGAAGATCTCTGCGGTGACAGCCGGATAGGCTGCAACAACTTCTTCCATCGAGAACGCGCCGTTGCCATCGGTGTCAGCAACGACAACAGCGTCCTGTGCGAAAGCAGCGCCAGCGGTCAAGGAAGCGACAGCGGCAAATGCGAGTGCAAATTTGGTCATTTGGTCTTACTCCGAAACAGCGGCAGCCATTGGCCCCGCCTGAACAGAAGGCACATTACCTTCGAGGCGGAACTTACTGATTTTAGGCCGACTTTCCAGATGAGTCGGAGGGCGTTGGCGCTATCCTCACAGGGATGTGATCACCTCACTTGCGACGGACAAACTCGGTCAGGATCACAATGCGCTGGCCTTCAACCCGGCCTTCAATCTGTGCACCATTATCCGCCACCAGTGAGATCGCGCGCACGGCGGTACCGCGTTTGGCGGTAAAATTCGCGCCCTTGACCACCAGATCCTTGATCAGCACCACCGTATCGCCCTGCGCCAAAATCGCGCCGTTGCTGTCAAGATGCTGAACCGGGGCCGGTGCATCGGCCCAGACCTGCGCCTGTGGCAACAGATCCATCCCCGCGCGTGCCTCAGCGGCCCAGGGAGCCTCAATCGACCCGAGTTTGCGCCAGACCGAAAATTGCACGGCAGGCTCTGCGCTCCAGGCCGCACCTTCGAGGCAACGCCAG